>DASXTZ010000146.1:0-1926 GCA_036505135.1 Ignavibacteria bacterium | reverse complement strand
CACTCTTATATCACCGATAGTATTATAAAAGCCTCCGCCTGCATTACCACTCGTTGGCGTTGCTACAACAAACCACAAGGAACTTCTATCAACATTATCATAAATATCTGAACCACTGGAAGCATTAGGAGAAGCGAGTTGCTGAACATAATAAGAAGTAACATTTCCCGCACGGTAAATATTCAGTCCTGTCTGATAAGTAACAGAAGCTAATAAACCATTAATGGGCGGATTCTCAGTTTGATTAGGATTTACTTCATTAACATCAAGGTATCCTTTTTTACAGCTGCCAAAAATGACAGATGAAAGCGCAAGGATATAAAACAATTTATTTTGCATAATTATTTTTTTAAAATTGAATATTTATAGTTGCCAGAAAACTTCTTACTCCCGGATAAGTAAACCCTGAAAATCCTTCAGCTGAATTTGCACCGGAATTAAAAGAACTCGACTCTGGATCAAAGCCGGAATAATCAGTAGAAAGCCAAAGATTATTCCCCGTTAAAGAAACACTAGCAGCTTTAAGAATTTTTGTACGCATCAATATGCTTGAAGGAATCGAATAAGTTAATGACAGGGAACGAAGTCTTACCCAGGAAGCATCTTCCACAAAATTTTCAGTAATTCCGCGATATACATTTCTGTAGTAGCCATTCCCGTAATTAACTCCATCAGGTCCTGTTCCTTGTCCCAAATAAACAGGTTTCGTGTTTTTTGTTCCATTAGCAAGAACACCATCGAAAACAATTGTCTCCGTTCTGTTCTCTGTATATTTTGCTGTTCCAAAAGCGGCCATAAAATTGGCAAATTGGTTATATTTCATTTGCCCTTGTCGTGTGTCTAACAAAATGGATAAAGAAAACTGTTTGTACCGCAAGGTTTGTAAAGTGCTTGCTATATAATCCGGCTGGGTACTTCCCAAATATTTTTGCTTGGTATCAATAATAGGAAATCCATTAGCGTCGATCAGCAGAGGCTGATCGTAATCGATCCTGAGGGGATCTTCCACTTTAGTACCATAATAACGTTTATAGGTTCTACCAAATAAAGCTCCGTATTCAAAGCCCGGAATTAATTTCATGTTGGCATTTGAAGAAATATAACCAAATTGTGATTCAACAAGTATTTCATTTAATCCCTGGTTTAATTTTACCACTTCATTTTTATTAGAAGAAAAATTGATTGTAAAATCCCATGAAAGATCATTTGTCCTTACTGGCATTGCATTCAAACTTATTTCAATTCCTTTATTTTTTATTTCCCCGGCATTAATGAATGCGTCATCAAAGCCTGTGGTATTGGATATCTTCACCGGTATGATTAGGTCTTTACTATTCGCTATATAACCAGTTATTTCCAATCCAAGCCTGCTCTTCAAGAACTGTAACTCAAAACTGGCCTCTACGGTATTTGTAAACTCGGGTTTTAGAAGTGGATTACCCAATCTGTCCACATAGGTCCATGGCAGCACATTTCCAATCGGCGCCGCAGAAATAAATCCGGTAGTGGTCGCATAGGTAGGAGCATCCTTGGCGATTTTGGCATAAGAAGCCTTGAACTTACCATAACTCATCCATGATGGCATGTGAAACATATCGCTAAAGACATAACTCAAACTGGCTGAAGGATAAAAATAACTTCTGTTATCTTTTGATAAGGTAGAGGTAAAATCATTACGGCCAGTTACATTCAAAAAAAGATAATTTTTGTAGCCCAATGTTAAATCACCTAAAACGCCGAAATTTCTGTAATCGTCAATTAGATTGGAAGCAAGAATACGCTTTGTGTTCTGAAGCAAAAACAAATCAGGTACAACCAGGGTATCTCCTGTTGTGCTGACTCTTCTTAATTTTCTATCAATCAGGTCATGACCCAAATTTAGATTGAGGGAAAAATCTTTTGCAAAACTGTGGTTCAGATTAGCAA
>DASXTZ010000145.1:0-3995 GCA_036505135.1 Ignavibacteria bacterium | reverse complement strand
CCTAATGATGTTCCGTTAGTGCTTGGCACTTACGGCTGTGATACCTCGGCAAGCTGCACCAGCCACACTGTTGTAGTTTATCCAAACACTCAGGGTAATTTCCGCAACATAACTGCGTGGACAGACACAACTAAGAAGCTGTTTTAAACTCCTGCAAAATATCTCATTAAATTCGGTTTTTGCTTTTTAACGATATTTTTTAAGCTGCGGGCTTAATATTTTGATTCACACGGAACAAATTATTTGGGTCATATTTCTTTTTAATTTCCGATAGCCGTTTATAATTTTCTCCATATGAAGCTTTCACGCGGTCTTCTCCTTCATCCATCATAAAATTTACATATGCCCCGCCGGCTGAATACGGATGAAGTGCATCCCAATAATTTTTCGTCCATGAAATGATCTTATCATTATTAGCAGGGTCCGGGTCAACTCCAACAATTACCTGCGCCCATTTAGATTTGCGGTATGCCCATGGTGTATCGCTATTGCTAACTTTTGCTGCAGCTCCGTCAATAGGATACAGGTGCATTGTAGAAAACATTGTGGGAACATCACCGAATTTTAAATGCTGCTCTATTGCCTCATCACTTAATTCATTCACAAAATCAGCTCTCCAGTACCATTGATAACCTGCCGGGTATAGCGCATCAAAAGCGCTGTTCAACATCACGTGAGGCATTTGCTGGACACCGTGCATAAGAGGTTCTTTAAATGCTTTTACAGGCGCAAATATCTTATCTGCTTTTTCAGCAGGTCCGTTGTAACTCCAAACAATTCCGCAGACTTTTTTCATATGAAGCTCTTCGGGGAATGGGGGAGCGGGAGGCACTGTTAAAAATGCAAAGAAACCGTTTAATTCATTCGGGGCGGTAGTTATAAAATCCCTGTAGAATTTCATGACATCTTTGGCTTTATCAAGCGACCAGAATGTAGGTCCGCCTGTAATCATTTTAACCGGGTGCATCCTGAACACAAATGAAGTTACAATTCCAAAGTTTCCGCCGCCGCCGCGGATTGCCCAATACAGGTCTGGATTTTCCTTTGCATTGGCTGTTACTAACTGGCCGTCTGCAAGCACAACATCTGCCTCAAGAAGATTATCAATGGACAGGCCGCATTTGCGTGTCAAATGGCCAACTCCTCCTCCTAATGTCAAACCTCCGACACCTGTAGTTGAAATTATTCCGCATGGAACAGCCATTCCAAAAGCCTGTGTTGCATGGTCAACATCACCCCTTGTAGAACCTCCACCTACTCTGACTGTTTTTTCTTTTAAATCAACCCTTGCATATTTTATTGGCGAAAGGTCAATCACAAGACCGTCATCAACTGTGCCTAAGCCGCCTCCGTTATGACCTCCTCCGCGTACCGCTATTATAACGTTGTTATCTCTTCCGAAATTAACAGCTGTAATAATATCCGCCACATCTGAACAGCGTGCAATTAATGCAGGCCTTTTTTGGATCATCCCGTTATACACCTTGCATGCTTCAGCATAAGTTTCATCACCGGGCTGAATCAGCTCGCCCCGAAGATTATTTTTAAAGTCTTCTATTTTTGTTTTATCTAACATTTAACCCTCCTACAGGTTTTTTTATTTTTATACTACTAAAGACTATTGAACATGATTTGCTGTTGAAATAACGTAACGAAATTTGTTTATGAATTTATAACCCCCGTCAGCCTGCCTGTAAGGTGCAATTGCTTCAGAAATTGCATTGCTGACTTTTTCTTCTCCTGAATGCCTTATTGCCAGTGTTGAAAGACCGGCTGAAAGCACTCCGCGTAACACAGTTTCTTTGTCAGGAATGTTCCATGTACATACTATCTCATCAGCAATGTCCGCTGATAATCCGGCCTCTTCGCACAATGATTCGATTATCCCTTTCTGGAACAGTGGAGGCTGGGCAGTTGCCTTAGGTGCTTCCCACAATGAGCCAATAGCGCGCATAATACCGGTAGATTCGCATTCATCAGGGTTACCCCAAACAAGCATCATAACTTTTCCCCCGTTTTTTGCAACACGCCTTGCTTCACGCAATGCATTAACCTTGTTTTCAGCAAACTGGAAAGAATTGAGTCCTGTGATAACGTCAAATTCCGCATCAGGATAAGGCAGCTTTTCCATGTCGCCGTCTTTAAAATCTCCATGCGGCACGCGCTCACGTGCAATTTTCAGCAGTTCTGCACTTGCGTCAAACCCTGTTACATTTGCACCTCTTTCTGAAGCCATTTGGCAGAATGCCCCTGCTCCGCAGCCGATATCAAGAAGAGATGTACCTTTTTTAATAGGTAATAGCCCGAAAACAGAATTAAATATATCTGTTGATGTAGCTTCTGCGTAATCAGCCCAGTCTCTTGCCCTTGCTCCCCAAATCTGCCCCTGCATTTCTCCAGAACCCATAAATAATTTCTCCTTTTTTAATTATTTATTTCTTTGTGAAATTCCTGAATTTTCTCCGGCGTGAACGTGGAAAGTTTCACTGCCCTTGCTTTATCACGTATAAATGAGGGGACTGAATACAGAGCCTGCTCTTCGCTTTCTGCTTCTACAAATGCCCAGCCGGTGCACACACCGTTTTCGCATCCCCATTCAAAATGAGTAATGTGCCCGTATGCAACAAATTGATCCAGTACATGCAGGCAATCTTCCCTGTTATGACTTGATTCTACTAAATACCTGTTCATTTGCTTACTCCTTTTGGTTAGTTTTAATTTATTCTTGTCAGTGTTATTTATCGCTTTTATACGGATGTTCCTTTAGCTCAACTAAAAGAAACCTCAATGTTTTGTCACCAATATTTTCTGTTTGGTGCGGCTTTTCAGGATTACCATATCCAAAATCTCCGGCCTTTAGCTCTAAGGTTTCTACTTGTCCATCTGTGTAATAAACTTTTGCTTTACCATCTGTAAGAGCGTAAAAGAAAGCTGCCGGGTGTGTATGAACACCGCTTTTTTGTCCCGGTTCAATTATGCACTCTGTTGCACGCAGTAAAGTTGTATCAACAAGGATGTTGTTCATCTTAGGATCTGTTTTAGCCCAGTCCTGTGCAAACAAACTTGCTGATGTCAGAACTATTGTTAGTACGATTGCTTTTAAAACGTTCATATTTTTTTCTCCTTCAAATTATTTTAATAAAATTATTCAAGAACATTGAAAATTTCCCTGCTTGCTGAATCACACAGGGGGATAAATTTCTGATACCACTTTGCCCATTCATCCCTGCCAACCTCACTTTTCGACATGTTTTCCAAGTCTGCAAGACTTTTCCATTCACTTTCAAGAATAAGGGTATATGAATGGCCTGTAACTAAGTCAGTCAAAGCCCGCCCCATTGGATAATTCAATTTTTTACTTATTTCTTTCAGCTCGCCCAGAAGCGCCTGTGCATCTCTTGCTTACCGAATTTCAAGTGAAAAATATCCCTGATTAAAATCATTTTTTTTATTTCCCTTTTAATTTATTGGCTTTAATAAATTTTAGTTAACCCCTTTTCTGATACCGGATGTTAACTGTTTATTTCAATTATAATTGCTTCATTAAACCTGTAAAATCCATCTGTACCCAGTTCTCATGCAGCTTGTCATCTTTTATATTCCAAATTTCAACAAAATTTACTTTCACCTTTTTACCAGTGGCGGGTATGCCCATAAATTCACCATTATGTGATCCTGTCCAATAACCGTGCGTGCCAACGCTGTTATTTTCTTCGATAATACCTTCCATAGTTACGTGAATGTCATGAAAACTGCTGAACATCATTCCTGTAATTTGCTTCATTGCCTCAGGTCCTTTTGCTTCTACAGGAAAACCATGTACTGTATAATCTCTGTGGATGAAGCTCTCAATTTCAGATAATTTTTTTCCGTTTACAACTTCATTGAAAAAATTTAAGACAATATCTTTATTTGTTTTCATTTTTAAGATTTAATTTGATTTTTTAAAAAATTCGATTAAACGCTAGTGAAATTTTCCCATGAACTTTTTTTTA
>DASXTZ010000144.1:0-4600 GCA_036505135.1 Ignavibacteria bacterium | reverse complement strand
ATTGATAATTCCGGGCCTTCTTTTTCAAATACATTAACAGCCGAAAACGGTGAGATAGGGTATTCAAAGGATAACTCAAAAATAGTACTTGAGCTGTACAACGGAGAAATTCACCAGATCTCAAAAAGAAGTTCAGAAGCGGATTACAGGAGAATTAAGTTTAAAAAACATATAGTAACAATTGATGCTGCGGGATTTGGATTTTCAAATTCTGATGAGAGTGCTTTTTCAAGAGGCGATAGAGAGCTAAGTGCAGATTCAATGAGAAAGATAGTTAGTAAGATCAGTTCTGATTTTGTTTCCGATATAAGTAACACGGCAAAGCAGGTTCAGCAGCTCGCAATGGATTTTCAGGGCTTAAAATTTGACACAACCGGTCTTGATTCGATGAGCAAAGCAAACAATGCGTTAATGGTAAACGGACTAGTCAACCGGTACAAAGGTTTTAAAGCAAAGCTGGTAAATCAAAAAAAACTTGAGCAGGCAAACCAAAAACAGATTGATATGTACCTGGTGGAAATATATAAGAAGTACTCTATACCATTTGCCTGTATAGTGTTTGTGTTAATAGGCGCACCGCTGGGGATTATCACGCGCCGCGGAGGATTCGGAATTGCCGCCGGAATGAGCCTTGGATTCTTCCTCCTTTACTGGGCTTGTTTGATTGGTGGAGAAAAACTGGCAGATAGAGAGTTTTTAAGTCCGCTTGTAAGCATGTGGGCTGCAAATTTTTTGCTTGGAATTGCTGGTTTATTTCTTATTTTCAGGCAGAATTTAAAATTAATAAAAATATTTAAACGGTAATTTTCGAATTATTTAAAAATTATTTAAGTCAAGTCCCGGGCAACAATCTTTTGCCCAACCCCGTCAGATCCGAGAGGAAGCAGCGGTAAGCAAACGATTGTGTGATCCGGGCAACTTGACTTTTATTTTATGGAAAAGACAAAAGTATTAATAGCCGGATTAGGCGGAATTGCACAGGTTGCACATCTCCCCATACTTTCAAAGATGGATAATATTGAAATCGCAGGCCTTTGTGATGTTGATAAAGGAAAGGCAAAATCCATTTCTTCAAAATATAATGTGAAGAATTACTTTACTAATTTTGATGAAATGCTGGCTAAAGTTCAGGCAGATTGCTGCATTATTTGCTCTCCTAATAATGTGCATAAGGAACAATCCATTAAAGCGATTGAAAACAAGCTTCACGTGCTTGTTGAAAAACCCTTAGCCAGGAACTTTATCGAGGCGCAAGTCATTGTTGATACTGCTAAAAAACATAACCGCAAGTTAATGGTAGGCATGAATTACCGTTTCAGGCCTGATATTATGATGCAGGAAAGCTTTATTTCTGCAAGGGAGCTTGGTAATATTTTTTATGTTAAAGCGGGTTATTTAAAGAAACGCTCAACAGGCGAAGACTGGTCAATGATGAAAGAAGCTGCAGGCGGGGGAGTATTTATGGATCTTGGAATTGTTCTTCTGGATATTGCGCTATGGTTGATGAAATTTCCAAAAGTAAAAAGTGTTTCTGCTGTAAATTATTATCAAACCCTGAAAGATGTAGAAGATTCAACATTCGCTTTTCTCAGATTTGAAAACAATGCGACGATTGCTCTTGAGGCAAGCTGGACTTTATTAAGAGATGATGATTTGTTTTATTGTAATGTTTATGGTACCGAAGGGAGTGCCGCAATAAATCCGTTAAAAATATTTAAGCGAATGCATGGAACTCTTGTAAATGTAACCCCACTTAAAATGGAAAAACCTGCAAATACATTTAAACGATCATACGAATATGAGCTTGTCCACTTCTTCAAATCGATACAGGAAGATACGGGCCTCATTTCAAGCGGCACAGAAGCTCTTGAAAGGATGAAAATTGTGGATGCTGTCTATAAATCTGCAAAATCAGGTAAGGAAATAATATTTAAATGAGCGATATCAAAACTATAGGAATCATTGGAGCGGGAACTATGGGGAGCGGTATAGCCTCCTCTGCTGCAATTTCCGGTTTCAAAACTTTTATTTATGATGTTAATTCAGGCGCTGTAATGAATGCGATTCATAAAATTGTTCACGGATATGATATATTATTTGAGAAGGGAAAAATTAATGATGAAAAAAGAAAGTTAGCTTCCGGTAAACTTACCGGTGTTAACAGACTAGAAGAATTTTCCGAATGTGATTTTGTGATCGAAGCTGCAATTGAAGACATGAAGCTTAAAAAGGAGCTCTTTCAAAAGCTTGGAAAAATTACCAGAGCCGATACTATATTGGCTACTAATACCTCTTCACTTTCTATCACAGTAATTTCAACTGCTCTTGAAGCTAATCGGGAAAGAATCGTAGGAATGCATTTTTTCAATCCGGCTAATATTATGAAGCTTGTAGAAGTGGTGAGGGGAGAATTTACTTCTGATGATGTTGTTAGGAAAACAGTAAGTTTATCCAAATTACTGAGCAAAACACCAGTAATATGCAAAGATACCCCGGCTTTTATTGTAAACCGTGTGGCAAGGGCTTTTTACGGAGAGGCTTTGAAAATTCATGCTGAAGAATCACTGCCAATTGAATTAATCGATAGAATAATCAAAGAGGAAGGCGGCTTTGCTATGGGACCGTTTGAGCTAATGGATTTAATAGGAATTGACGTAAACCTTTCCGTTACAAAATCAGTTTATGAAGCCTTTTTTTATGACCAGAAATACAAAACGAGCCCCATCCAGCAGAAAATGGTTGACGCCGGTCTGCTTGGCAGAAAAACAAAGCAGGGTTTTTATAAATATTAACCCTCACCCCTGTGCAGGCTATTACTATTCGTGACCATTGTCCTGCCTCTGAGCTTTCTAAAAAGTATGATGAAATATACAGCGAGTTTGGCGGAATTATGAAAAAGCAGTCACTTGCATTCGCGTCGCATCCATTTGGTATATACCATACGTTTTCTCCTGAAGATGTTGATGTGGAAGCGGGTATTCCTGTAACAGGCAGTCCAAAGGCGGAGGGCTGAATGAATGTTATACAGCCCTACGGCGGAAAAGCAGTGAGATTAAACTTTTATGGACCATATACAAAGCTTTATGAAGGATGGAATGCAATGATGGAATATGTAAAGGATAATATAAAGGCTTCTTCAAACCCTTTTGAAGTCTATGCAACTGACCCGGAAAAAGAACCTGATTCTTCAAAATGGCTGACGGAAATCTATTTTCCGATTCAGTAGCGCTTTTCATTAATACGGAAATCTTTAGTTATTCCTCATTTATGTATCCCGTGCTTAGGGGACTTCTACAATAAATAATTTTTAGTAGATTAAATAGCAATCATTGTAAAATAAAGAAAGAATTATGCAAACTTTTTTAAAGGTTTTAGGCTTTATAACAATTTTATTGGGAATTGTTGCAGGTATATATGTTATTTCTGATGCTTTATCTGTTTATGCGGCAATGAAAGTTACCCGTGACCCGTATCATGAACAAGTATATCTAATCAAAATGATAGCCGGCGCAGCTATTATTTTTTCATCAGTGGTTTCAGGTATGCTGTACTTAAGCTTTGGGATAGTTATCGAATTGCTTGACCACATAAATGAGCAAATGTTCAATTTCCTGGAATATCTCAAAAAGAAAAAAGAACCCGAAGGAGAAGAGTATAATTTTTAATAAAATCAAACCCTTTTTCGTATATCTTTCCTTTTACTAATTACAAGTAATTATTACCCACTTCTTCTTTTCCGCCCTTTATATTCATCAATATATTTTTGGGATACGTTTTAAGATTAAACCCGAAATTAAGCTGTTCCTCAAGTCTGCATGACCAAACAAGCTTGCCATTCCATACTGTCATATCGGGGCAGCCGTCACACATACTTTGTATTCCGTCATCCAAAAAATCGACCGGCTGTATGACCATTATCGATTGGTAATATAATCTTTTGAAAATGTTTAAAGGATTTTTGTAAAATTTCCAGAATGCCTTTCGTAATTTCTTATCAAAAGCTGAAAGAAGCAATAATGATTTACCTTTCGTGTTTGTTTTTGGACTTGAGTATGAGAGGTATTTATCAAATAATAAATGGTTAAATACCTGAACTATTTCCATAGCCTTGAGGCCAAGATAGCCGTAAATTCTTTTCTTGTTTCCAACTCTTCCGGTCAATAACCACTTAAATGAATCAGGCTTTTCTGAACCATTCAAATATGCGCATGGGTCAAAATCGGGATCAATGCTTCTGAATATCTCAACAATTTCCTCTGCTTTAATATCGGCTCTCTCAGGCACATCTTCATTATATACAAGCTTTGACATATCTATTTTTTGAGGACCCAGATAAAAATCTATCTTTGCATTGTTCACAGCCCTGTATAATATAAAAACCATTACATGAACAATATCAATATTTTTTTGAGCCCATTTTACCATATCGGGAATATACTGCATAGTATCCTCATAAACGGTTGAATTAAATGAACATGCAATATTCTTTACATCAGCAAGCATTTTTGCATATTTGTAGCGCAATTCATTTAGCTCTGCTTCATTGGCTTTTTTCCATCCGGGGCGGTTTTGTCTGCTATCTATATGAAAAGTAAAACCA
>DASXTZ010000143.1:0-3039 GCA_036505135.1 Ignavibacteria bacterium | reverse complement strand
AATCAATCAATTTATCAAGTAATCAATTCCAGTTAACCAACTTAAATACATATAATTCAATAGGTTTTCTTATTATTTTTCCTGTTCCAGTACTCAAATAATTTAACACATTCACCTTTCATGAACTCAGGATGAATTTCTACAGCACTTCCGCCTTTTTCTTTTAGATGGTAATTTGAAACTTTTAATTCATTAAAACCGAATCTCTCTGCATCTTCAATTCCTGCACCGTATATTATCTTATCTATTTTAGCCCAGTGAATTGCGGTAAAGCACATAGGGCAGGGCTCACACGTAGAATAAATTTCGCAGCCGCTGAGGTCAATCGTATTTAATGCTTTGCATGCATTTCGTATAGCATGAACCTCTCCGTGAGCGGTAATATCATTGCTGTGCCATACTATATTATGCTCACATGTGATGACCTTGCCGTCCTTGACAATACAGGCTCCAAACGGGCTTTGTCCTTTATCAATGCCTTCTTTAGCCTTATCAATTGCCATTTGCATGAACTTTGCTTCAGGGTTCATTGTTTATTTTATTTAATTCAATTTTTATTAGCCAAGCTGTTTCGAAGCGGAGCTTCGAAACAAAATATATCTCTTGCGCCGAAGCTCCCGCTTCGGTGCAATAAAATTTTGATTTTTAATTAGCCGGCTAATTTATTAATTTTGCAATTCATCTCATAGATAAAATACGATGACTGAAAATATACGTCTTTTGGCTGCAATTATGTTTGCCGATATGGTTGGTTTTACAGCTCTGATGCAGGAGGATGAAGGTAAAGCTAAATCAAAACGCGATATATACCGGAAAAAGCTTGATAAAGAAATAACTACGTACCAGGGAAAAATTCTCCAGTATTACGGAGATGGTACGCTTGCCATTTTTGGCAGCGCCATATCAGCCATAAACTGTGCAGTAGAAGTTCAGAAAGAATTGCAGAAAGAGCCCAAGGTTCCCTTAAGAATCGGTTTGCATATTGGAGATATAGCATACGACGATGACGGTGTATTTGGAGATGCTGTTAATATTGCCTCCCGTATTGAATCTCTTGCAGTGCAGGGTTCAGTCTTAATTTCCGAAAAGCTGTTCGATGAGATAAAAAACCATCCTTTGCTTCCTGCCAGGCCAATGGGCCATTTTGAATTAAAGAATGTTAAGCAGCCGGTTTCAATCTATGCAATGACAAATGAAGGGCTGGTTGTTCCGAAGCCTGATGAATTGCATGGCAAGGCGAAGAATGCATACAGAAGCCTTGCAGTCCTGCCTTTTTTGAACATGAGCCCTGACCCGGATAATGAGTTTTTCAGTGATGGAATAAGCGAAGAAATAATCAATGCCCTGACAAAAGTCGAAGGGCTCCAGGTTACCTCAAGAACTTCATCATTTGCTTTTAAAGGCAAGAACGATGACATAAGACAAATTGCCCAAAAGCTTAATGTAAGCACAATACTTGAAGGCAGTGTGCGGAAAGCCGGAGAAAGAGTCCGCATCACTGCGCAGCTTGTTAATGCGGTTGATGGCTATCATTTCTGGTCAGAATCTTATGACGGCCAATTGGAAAATATATTCGACCTGCAGGATGAGATCTCGAGGAAAATTGCAAATAAGCTGATTGAACATCTTGCTGTTGGAAAAGTAACCGCTCCGCTTGTTAAATCATCGACAACAAATCTTGAGGCATACAACCATTATTTAAGAGGAATTTATTATTGGAACAAGTGGAACCCGGCCGATAATCCAAGAGCAATTCAGGAGCTTCAAAAAGCAATAGAAATTGAACCGAATTTCGGGAGGGCATATGCGTGGCTTGCTAATTGTTACGTGCTGGCAGGCTCAATGGGTTTTTTGAAACCCGAGATAGCTTTTCCAAAAGCTAAAGAATATGGTAACAAAGCTATAATGCTTGACCCTGAAAGCCCGGAATGCAATATAGCAATAGGGTTAATTGATTTGTTTGTTAATTGGAACTGGGAAGGTGCCCGGAAAGCTTTTGAAAAAGCTATTGAATTGAATCCGGGTGTTGCGGGAGCACATCAAACATACGGGCTTTATCTGATTGCGGTTGGAAAAAATAAAGAAGCTCTGGAGTCTGCGGAGACAGCAGCACGGCTGGACCCCCTGTCACTTCCTATCGGAACTCATCTTGCGCAATGTTATTTCAGCCAGGGGAGATTTGATGATGCTATCAGGCAATTAAATAAAGTTCTCGAATTGGACCCCGCTTTCAGGAATGCAATTGAATTTAAAGCCTGGGCTTATTACCTGAAAGGTGAATGTGATACTGCAATTTCTTTATTAAAACAATATCAGAAATTAGCCGGCAATGAACAAAAAGGATGGACAAGCCTTGCATACGCTTATTCAAGATGTGGTTTTACCGATAAAACCAGAGAAATTTTGAAAATTCTTGAACGAAGGATCAATGATGAACCGGGTATATCTTTAAGTATCGATTTTGCCATAATATATACCGGGTTAAAAGAATATGACAAAGCATTAGACTATCTTGATAAAGCTGTTAATGAGCATTCAGGGGCAATTCTTTTTCTCAGGATAAATCCTCTCTGGAAAGATCTGGAAGACTTCCCCCGCTTTAAAGAAATTTTAAAAAGAATTGGATTTGAATAAATACGCTGTTTAATGAACTTGATAGTAGGGTATTTGACTATCCATGCCAATTTGACCGTTTTATCCATGCCACGACTCAATTAAACACTACACAATAGCATTATTTTCTGTTATTTATTTTGATAAATATAAATTTTTATATTTAAATCGTGGCACGGTTTAAACTAAAATACCACTACGCGGAACTTGATAACACCCTTTTATGTCATAATTATCACAATAATATACTATATTTGACAAATTTATATTCAAAATTTTGAAAAAAGGTAATTTTGTATTTAAAGGCCATTTTTCTCTAACTAAACTTATTGAGTTTTGGGAAAAACAGGCGAATGAATCTCAGGATAGCTGCGTAAGAGATTTTGCAGCTTCATTGGTAAAAAAAGTGAAAGATATACCTGAACT
>DASXTZ010000142.1:0-8649 GCA_036505135.1 Ignavibacteria bacterium | reverse complement strand
ATCTACAATTGTGATGATGCAGGCGTTGTTCCATCAGAACAAACTTATGAAGTTACCGGAACAGTCAGTGGCTGGACTTTAGGGAATAAAGTTTTGAAGGCTATTGTTCGCGATAGCTCAGGCTCAAGTACATTTTTAGCAGACTCAACGGGTATTAGTTCTAACGGGGCTTTTACTTTAAAGCTAAAAACACCACCCGATAATTTTATATGGATATATACAATTCCACCAACAGGAACTACGTGTACGGGTAATTTTACTATTACTCCATCCAATTTGAAGAATGCAAGTGTTACATTTTCGGTTTATGATAGTACAGGTGTTACAGCCATGGGAAGTGTGCAAAGGAAAAATTCAGTTCCTCCGCCTCAAGCAGGTGCATTTTTGCTGAGCTATGTATATTTTGATAACAATGCAAGTGTAACCGGAACCAGGTTATGCTACACCACGCCTCCTCCATCCGCTGATTCAATCAATGTGACTTGCAGCTATAGCGGGAATAAAGGCTGGCAGCCAGTAGTTACTTTGTGGAATAGTTTTAGGGTATGGTTTGTACCTCCGGGTTCATACCAGGATATACAAGTTTCGGCATCAGAGCCTCCCGGCGGAGCCTGGTATTACGTTCCGTAATATTGAATTGTCATTCTGAGTGCCTGCCTGTAAAGGCAGGTGCGAAGAATCTCATGAAGTGTTTTTGCATTAAGATCGATTTTAAAAATCTATAAAATTTAATCCTTTCCAAATTTATACTTGCTTTTTTAGTTTTATACCATATATTTGAGCCATAGTCTTTTGAAATTCATTGAAACTCACATATTAACAACCTAATTTAGCCTATCGAAATACTCTACTTTTTATCGTAGAACTAATAATCTTCAGTTGCAATATCTAAAATACGCTGTAATTCCAATAATTCTAGGGATCATTATAATCTCCTGCGAGAAGGACGATTCCACCGTTATTGATCCTATTCTCCATTTTCCAACTTTAAGTAATCCGACTTTTACTCCTTCAACATTCGATTCAGATACAATTGATGCTGTTGCTACTGCACAAGTTAGCTCCGAAGAGCCCATCAGGCAGGTTAGCGTTACATTAGTTAACCCTGACGGCGTCGGCGTAGGGGCATTTGAACTTAAGGATGATGGGGTTTCGCCCGATGTGACTGCCGGAGATGGAATATATTCTGCACGAGTATTACATATACAAAATTGCAGGGTAATTGGTGATAACTGGAAAGCCGAGTTTTTAGCTGAAAACGAATCCAGTTTATTTAGCCCAATAGTTAATGAAAATTTTAATGTTACGAGAACTAACAATCAGCCGCCCATAGTGTCAAATCTTATCATTAACCCTGATAGCTTGCAAGCAGGAGATACCGCAATTTTTGTTTTTAAAATAAGGGCAAGTGATCCAAACGGACAATGTGATATTCCCAATGGCAAGGTTTTCTATAACGGAACTGATCCCAATGGCGGGCAGCTTACACCGCGTGAATTATATGATGATGGAGGATGTTGCATATTACCTCCATTCAATACAACTAGTGGAGACCAAACAGCAGGCGATAGTATTTATACACGAACGTTTTTGGGTTATACGCAATTAACAGGATATTTTCGTTACAATTTAAAAGCGGTTGACCGCTCAGGCGATACAAGTAATGTTTTAACTGATTCAATTTATGTCTATCCCTAGTATGAAAAAAGCATTAATCCTAATATTATTTTTATCATATAGTATACTGGCGCAGGCTTTACCTGAGGGCTTTAAAATTTCTCCGGTTTATAATTCTTTTAAGCCGGCTAAAACAAGTAATGATAATAAAGTTACTCAATTTATATTCCGCTCCGCGCCGGTTAACTCAACAACCATCATATCCAACTTTATTTCTGATATAATCGTGATTGATAACCCGCTTGGCGATACAATTTGGTTTGGAACAGGAAAAGGCATCTCACGCACTATTGACAGAGGATTAACATTTCAGAATTATTACGGCACTCAGCCATTTGGTGAAGATGATGTTTCAGGGATTGCTGTTTATAAAAATTGGGTAGTCGTTGCAACGGCAATATCACAGGTAATTGATGAAGAAAACGTTCCGACAGGAACGGGTATAAAGGTTTCATCAGATTATGGTCAAAACTTTACACCTCATCCGCAGCCGGTTGACGGCCTTCATGATACTATAATTCAATACGGAAATAACCAGATATCAGCTTTATCTGTTGTTGTTGAAGAACAAAATCTTTCTTATGACGTATTAATAACCAGAAAAAATTTAACGTCTGATTCTATTGTTATATGGATAGCATCATGGGCAGGGGGAATAAGAAAGTCAACCGATTTGGGTGAGAGCTTTCAGAGGGTATTACTGCCACCCGACAATTTAGATACTTTAAACCCTGCCGGGACTTATAATTTCAGGCTTGATCCCAGAATAAACGGAAACCATAAAGGTTTTGCTTTAGCTTCGTTAAATGATTCAACAATTTTTGCAGGAACATCAGCCGGCATAAATAAATCTACCGATTGGGGTGTGAGCTGGAGAAAATATAGATTTGGTAATACCGGTTCGGGAGCAGGGATATCAGGAAATTTTGTAGTCGCCTTAGATGTACAAAGATATACGAATAATGAAATATTATGGGGGTCAACAAATCCTGGTGAAGGTGAAACTAATAACACCGGCCAATTTGCAGCCATCAGCTATACAACAAATGCAGGTTTGAATTGGGCTAATACTTTGGATGGCCAGGATTTTACTCATGGTGTTGGTTTTAAGGATTCAATTGTTTATGCTGCTACTGATAACGGTATTTGGCGTGCTTATTTCAGGCCGGGCAATTTTACCTGGTCGAAGCCTTCTATTATATACGACGAGACAATTCGCGACCAGATAAGGACAAACTTCTTTTATGCAGTTAGCGGGCAGGGTGATTCTGTCTGGGTTGGAAGCGGTGACGGGCTTGCAAGAACAGTTGACACATTAACAAGTCCGTGGGTAAGCAAATGGAAAATTTTCCGGGCATACCGGCCTATTGCTTCAACAAATGATTGCTACGCTGCGCCTAATCCGTTTTCACCTGATGATGAAGTTTGCAGAATATATTTTAAGACTGGCAAAACATCGTCAAGTGTTACTATAAAGATTTTTGATTTTGCAATGTTCCCCGTTAGAACGGTTATACAAAACGCAACAAGGTCAACACCCGATGTTATCTGGGTTGCGTGGGACGGTAAACGCGATGACGGTATGCAGGTTGCAAATGGTGTTTATTTTTACCGGATTCAAATTGATAAAGACGAAACAGTTTGGGGTAAAATTATAGTGCTGCAATAAATTTTAAGTCGATGAGATTTGTAAAATATTTAATATTAATATTATTCGCTAATTTGACCTTGCTTGCCCAGCTGGGCGGGCATCCGGGGGCTTTTACACGCCTTGGTTTCAGCGCCCGGGGTATCGCAATGGGTAATGCAATGACCTCGATTATTTCGGGAGATCTTTCCGGTTTATATAATCCTGCAGTTTCACCGTTCCAGGATGACCATTTAATTAACTTAAGCTACTCGTTCCTTTCTCTTGATAGGAGCTTGAATTTTGTTACTTATACAAAAAATTTCAAGCTGCCTAACCAGGCCGAAGGCGGAGCAGGCATAACGTTTTCATGGATAAATGCCGGCGTTAGTAATATTGACGGCAGAGATCTTGACGGTTTTTCAATTGGAACTCTTTCTACCAGCGAAAACCAGTTCATGTTCGCGCCTTCTATCAGGGTTTCTGAAAAGTTATCGCTTGGCGTTGGTTTTAAGTTTTATTATGCCAAGCTGTATGAAGGTGTTTCTACAACATCTCTTGGCTTCGATGTTGGCGGGATATTCCGTGTTAATGATAAAATGAATATCGGCTTCACTGTTAAGGATATTAACTCTAAATATCAATGGGATACCAAAGATATATACGGAGACCTCGGCGGGACAACAAAGCAAAAGTTTCCCACACTATATACTCTTGGTGTTTCATATATGCTTCCGAAGGATTTTGGCCTTGTATCGGTTGACTATGAAACCAGTAACAAAAAGTCTAACATTGTAAGATTAGGAGTTGAAGTCAATCCTATTAAAGATGTCAAATTCCGCGCAGGCATGGATAGACTGGATATGAGCGCTGATGATAAATTTGGCGGCATGAAAGGTATGTTTGGCCTTGGATACCAAAAAACATTTAAGAACTATATGGTGGGAATTGATTACTCATTTGTACTCGAGCCGTATACGCATAATCCGTTCCAGACTATAACGGCTGTTTTTAAGATTAAATGAAATTTATATTGAAACATTTTATTAAAATATTTTTATTTCTGTTTTCCTTTACTTTGGCTATCTATGCCCAAAACGATGGAGCTGCAAATACAGGCTTATCCTTTTTGAAGATGGGTGTATCATCGCGCTCGATTTCGCTTGGTGATGCTGTTGTTTCTTTTAATGAGGATGCTTCGGCAACACATTATAATCCTGCTTTGCTGTTCATGGGTTCTAAAGTTAATGCCATGTTTATGCACAACCAGCAGGTGCTGGGCATAAGAACCGAATATCTTGCTGCAAAAGTAAAGATGGAAAAATTTGCATTTGCCTTAAGCTTAAACAGCACATCAATTGATGATATTGAAATAAGAGAAATTCCCGGTGAAAATTTAGGTACATTTAACGCGCAAAACTTTGCACTGGGACTTTCTGCAGGATATAAAATTAACGAAAATCTTTCGATTGGCTTAACAGGCAAATTTCTTTTTGAAAAAATTTACGTAGATAACGCAAACGGCTTTGCACTTGACCTTGGAAGTGTATACACACAAAATAAATTATCTGTTGGAGCTGCAATATCTAACATTGGCTCTATGAATGAACTTCGTAGTATCGCAACTAAGCTGCCTACTGCGATTAGAGGCGGCGCCTCATATTTAATTGACCTTCCTAAAATTGGTGCCACGGTCAGAATCGGCCTTGATGGTTATAAAGTTTTAGATGGAGGCACTTTCCACGCCAATTCAGGAGCCGAGTTTCTATATAAGGATTTTCTTGCCTTACGTGTTGGCTATCAATCAGGCTATGAAAACAAAAATCTTACAACAGGTGTGGGAATTAAATACAAAGCATTCAATTTAGATTATGCCTTTGTTCCTTATAAGTATTCTATTGGTTCAAGTCACACAATAACGCTTGGAACTAATTTTTAAATGAATGGAAATAGCCTGCTATGAAAAGAAATTTCAGGATGATTGGGATAATTTTGTAGCTTCTTCTAATAACGGAACAATATTTCATACAAGGCGTTTCCTATCTTACCATTCACCTAATAAATTTAAAGATTCATCTCTTTTATTTTACGATTCCGGTAAGTTAATATCTGTATTAACTGCTGCAGATATTGAGCGTGACGGAAAACGCTGCCTATGGTCGCATATAGGTGCATCATACGGCGGATTTGTATCTAAAGAAAGCTTAAGTATACGCCAGAGTTTTGATATAACAGAATCACTTATCGATTATGCTCTGCAAAATAAGTTTGAAAGAATAGTTCTTACAAATACTCCCATAGTTTACCAGAACAGGTACAACAACTATATTGATTTTGCTTTGATAAGGAACAGTTTCTTTTATCTAAAAAGAGAAGTAACCAGCGTTATTACTTTACCCGAAGCGCCCCTCTCCTCAAGGAGAGGGGATGGGGTGAGGTCTATCGAAGATAATGTATTTAAGCTTTTAAAACCAGAAGCCCGGACTTCGGTTCGAAGGGCCGAAAAGCTTGGCGTTGTTGTGAAGAAATCAGATGACTATGAAGAATATTATGATATATTGAAGAATAATCTTGCAATGAGGCATAACGTTCAGCCCGCCCATACACTTGATGAGCTTTTAAAGCTTAAAAAATTATTTCCGCAAAAGATACACTTATACGGCGCCTATATAGAAAATAAATTAATTGCCGGGGTAGTTAATTTTTATTGCAACGATAATGTTGTTCTTGTATTTTACATTAGCCATAATCAGGAATTTCAGCAATACAGGGCTGTGAATCTTTTATTTTACACCATAATTAAAGATGCAATCGGCAGGGGATTGAAGTTTTTAGATTTCGGGTTGTTTACTGTTAATATGGAGCCAAACTGGGGTCTTGGCAAATTCAAAGAAAATTTTGGTGCAAGAGGCATTCTTCGTGATACGTTTTATTTGGATTTATTAAATCCTGCTTCGTGAATAGTCATCCGATGACTCCGAGTCATCGGATGAATGTTTCTATAATGAGTATAACAAAAAAGACAATATTTTTCATTTCATTTGCCGCTATCATTCTAGCGTACTTCGAAACAGCACGGATTGACGCACCGAACTATGAAGTTAAGCTTATAAGGCATAGTTCAATTATCAATAACTCAATAGAATATCCTTATAAATACCGGCTTTTAAATCCTTATATGGCTAATGCCTATTTCTCTGTCTTGAAAGCTTTTTTGTCCGAAAAAGCATCATTTCTCCTGGCGTATTTTATTCAAAACCTAATTATCTATGGATTTTTAATTTTTGCCGTTTTCAATTTTCTTTCGCTTTGGTTTGATGATTCCGGTGCTCTAATTGGGACTCTTTTGTTTGCTCTTCTTGTCCCTCTTTCTCTAACAGGTTATGATACTCTTGGCGATATGACTACTGCGGGTTTAATGGCACTTGGATTTTGCTGCATTAATAAAGGTAAAATTTTAATGCTTTATCCAATAGTATTTATAGGAGCATTTAATGAGCTGCAGATAATATTGCTTATAATTTTTTATTTTATAGGAAATAAATCAAATTTTACCGATAAGAAAGCATGGCTTAATTTTATTGGTTTAATTATTGTGTTTTTGCTTGCTTATTTAATAGTATATTTAATAAGAGGGGGGCAGGCCGGCAAAGACGATTACGTGTGGTATTTTACCAAGGATGCTGCATTCAACATTGCGCATAAAGACTGGATAATACTTTGGTTCTTAATGATCTGTCCTTACATTTATTTTGTATTCAAAAATTTAAAATCAAAACCTGATTTTTTGCGAAGAAATCTTTTGTTTACCTTACCTCTATTTTATTTTGGAGCATTCTTTTTTATGGCGAGGTTAAGGGAAATTGATAAGGCTTTGACAATATTCCTTATATTAATACCGCTGGCACTTTTTACCTTAATTCCCTCTCATATCAAAAAAGCTGAAAATACATAATGTGCGGTATTTCCGGTATATTTAATTTTAACGGCGAAAAAGTTGAAGAAAAACAGCTTAACGGTTTTAATGAAATCATTATTCACCGGGGACCTGACGGGCATGGCTTCTTTACAGAAGATAATGTTGGCATAGCCAGTACACGCCTTGCTATTATTGACCTGCGTGAAATATCAAACATGCCGCTTTATGATGCGGATAACAGATATGTAATAGTGTTCAATGGAGAAATTTTTAATTATGTAGAAGTAAAGGACGAGCTTCTTAAGCGCGGGCACAAGTTCAAAACCGATTCCGATACTGAAGTAATAATAAATGCGTATAAGGAGTATGGTGAGGATTGCCTTCATAAATTAAACGGTATGTGGGCGTTTGCTATATGGGATAAGAAAGAAAAAACATTATTCTGCTCAAGAGATAGATATGGAATCAAGCCTTTCTATTATTACTTAGATAACCAACGATTAATCTTTGCTTCCGAAATAAAACAGATACTTGATAGTGGAATTGATAAATCTATTAACGATGAAATTGTTTATGACTATCTTGTTTTTAATTTTATTGACCATACCGAACAAACCTTTTTTAAAAATGTTAAGAAGCTGAAGGCAGGCTATAAATTAACAGTTAGAGATAATAAGGTTACTATAAAACGATGGTATGACCTTCCGGGAAATAAAATGGAAAATACGTCTAACCTTTACAATGATTTTTACAATTTGCTCTATGATTCCGTAAGATTGCGTTTGAGAAGTGATGTTGAAGTAGGAAGCTGTTTAAGCGGAGGGATTGATTCATCAGCAATCGTTTGCATTATGCATGATATTCTGCACAACGAAGGCAAACCTGAAAACCAGAAAACATTCACTGCCGCTTACGATGACCCTTTAATAGATGAACGCCCTTACGTTGAAGAAGTGGTTAAGCAAACACAATCTGCAAAATATTATTTATTTCCTGATGTTCAGTCGTTTTTAAGGGATTTAGATAAATTAACATATCATCAGGATGAACCTTATACCGGAGCTACGGTTTTTGCACAATGGTGTGTATTTAAGAAAATCCATGAGGCGGGAATCAAAGTAGTGCTCGACGGCCAGGGCTCGGATGAAATATTGCTTGGATACTTTTCATTTTTCCCATTCTATTTGAAGAGAAATTTGCTAAACCCTGTGAAGTTTGTTCTTGAATATTTCAGAGGAATAAAATACGTCACAGCTTGGAATAAATAAGTTTACACAAAACCTGGTTTATTTCAACACACCTTCGGTAAGATACCGGCATGTTTTAAGAAACAGCAGTGCGTTTGTTAATCGGGACTTTGTAAAATCATTTAACCGCAGGGGATTTTTTGATGAGATGAATGCCGCAAAAAGCCTGCGTCATAACA
>DASXTZ010000141.1:0-2411 GCA_036505135.1 Ignavibacteria bacterium | reverse complement strand
CTAATGACAGTGACCGTTTGATATTGGCTACCCAATGTATAAGTTGTAGCGCCATCAATGGTTTGAGAAGATGTCGTATTAACGGTAAGCGCAGAGCTATTCGCATTCTTTATGGTATAGACTCTCCCGGTGATAGCCGTTGCATCGGGCAGAGTTACCGTTGCTGCACTGGCACCTGTATAAAGAAAATTATAATCACCGCTTCCAAGGGTGTTAGAGGCAGTGCCGGAAATAGTCACTTTGCCGGCAAAGGAGCCTTGAACATCCAATGTGGAGTTTGGTGTAGTAGTGCCAACACCTACTTGTGCGCTCGCTGAAATGATCAAAATTAATGATGATAGCAAAAAGCTAAATTTCATAGAATTGAATTTTAAAAGTTTTTAAAGATGATTGAATTTGTCTGTTGCTGCTAAACTGTTTTTGGGTTTTTGAGTTTTTACACGCTGCCATTCCATATTTATTCCAAGAATAAAATATTGCTTACTACTTCCTGGGTTAAAGGCATACAAAGGCAATGACCATTTTTTAAATGAAAACCCTATCAACAATCCCGATTCAAATTGATTGGTTGTGTTGTAAACCTGGGTCTGCTGTACACTAATTCCTCCAAATAACCATTTTAGCGGCTGGAAACCCGCCTCCGCCCAGGTATAAAAGAAATTGCTGTATTTATTTTTATAAGAAAAGCTGTATTGTGATTGTGAGCTGGCAAAAAAATTCTTGTATCCGAATTCTGTAGTCAATCCCAATGAACCACCATTGAATCTGCCTGTAACTGCACCCGCCAATGGGATAAGATTGTATGAAAAATCCCCTTGTTTAAAAAATGAACGACCGAGATATAAAGACACGGTTTGCATATCTTCATAATTATATCTTGCTTGGGCATACAAATGGTTTTTATTTTCATAGGATATAATTGGCATTTGTGAAACATTCGCCCCGTCGCCGTAGTAAGTATAGTTTTCAATGCCGATTTTTGACTGGGCAGTTACTGAATTATAGACACCACAAATTGCAACAGAAAGAAACAGTGCAGCATTTGGGGTGAAGGGTGGATTAAACATGGGTTCGTTTTTTATAGGACGAATTTTATTGGCGGCTTTGTTACCGCAAAGTTTTAGGTCGCAGGCAGGGTGTGTATCTTGTAAAAATTCTTTAAAATCTTTACAAGGATGAAAAATAATTGATCGTGTTTATTTATAAAATGATCTGTTAAATAGATTTTTAATATCTGTAAGTTTATTCTAACTCAACATAAGAGTTTATCAGTATTGCAATACTCTGCTTTAAATTTTAAATCGTGTTGTAGCAACAGTTCCTTTCCCTGGCCCTTCACTGATAACATTCACGGTGGCTTCATGGCTTTTAGCAATGCTAAGGCAACTATACAATCCCAAGCCCGCAGCAGATTTAGTTGAGAACCCTTTGGTAAAAAGCTGATCTGCAATTTTTTTATCAAACCCAACTCCGCTATCCCTTACTTGCATGACTAAACTGTCTGTGTGTTCACATACGGCGACAGAGATATTTTTTTCTTCTGCATTTTTATCAATGGCTTCAATGCTATTTTTAAGAATATTGAGCATTAGTTGCATGAGCTTGGTGCGATCACCCCTGATAATTGGTTTTTCCACAGCAATATTCAATGAGACATCAATCCCCAGTTTATCAATCGAAGCAAAAAGCATAGCCAGGCTATCATTGATGATATTACGCAAATTGACCGGTTTTCTTTCCTGCGACTCATGGCCGTTTATATATTGCCTTTGGATGTTGAGTATTTCCTGGATATGGGCAATAATATTAAGTTGCTCAGTAATCGTCTTGCTTATTTCGTCCTGATTTTTTCTTTGTGTTTCCGCTATTCCGTGGAGCATCTTAATCACTGCACCGGTTTTTACCTCACCAATTACCGATGTTAATTCAAATTCTTTATTTTCAAAAAAGCCCGCAAGATTCCGGAGATTTTCAGGTTTATCCTGTTCCTGTAATCGCCTGATGCGTGTAAGGTAAGATCCAAATCCTACCACAGCATTTCCTATATCATGCATCACATCGGAAGCAATTTCAAATTTTCCTTGTGACACGGCCTTGTCTATTTCTGCTAAGTGGCGCTCGTGCTCAAGCATTTTCAATCTCGTGATGTCCCTGGATATACCGAAGGTTCCGACTACTTCTCCCCGGGAATTGATCAAGGGCATTTTAGTTGTAGAAACCCAAAGCTCCGTCCCATCTTCCCTTACTTCCTTTTCTACATAATCAATCTTGGGTTTTCGTGTTTTTTGAATCTCCTGCTCATCATTATATGCTTCCCTGGCATGAATTTCATCCTGGAAATCAAAATCTGATTTTCCAATGAGGCTATTAACTGTACCACCAAAACGATCGGCCATGAATTTACTTACACG
>DASXTZ010000140.1:0-12477 GCA_036505135.1 Ignavibacteria bacterium | reverse complement strand
AGGTCTTCATACCTGATATCGGCCTGGGGAATTGTTGGAACTACCTGCCAGGTCTGTGAGTAAACCATTGCACTTAACAAAATAAGAGGAGCAATTATTTGGATGTGTAATTTAATTGAGAGCATAAAATTGTTATTTAATGAGAATCATTTTTTTGGATTCAGTATAATCTCCGGTGGATAAGCGGTAAAAATAAATTCCGCTTGAAAAGCTGCTGCCATCAAATGAAACTTCATATGTTCCTGGCTGCAACTGTTCATTTACCAAAATTGCAATTTCGCGGCCAAGTAAATCGTAGATAGTTAATTCTGTTAACACACCCCGTCCGCCATCTGCGGACACCCCTGCCTGCGCCGAAACTTCGGCAGGCAGGTCTCTCAAGAGGGGAATTTGGAATCTAACTTTCGTTACCGGGTTGAATGGGTTTGGATAATTCTGAAACAGTGAAAACGATTTGGGTACATTGTTTGATATTGGTGTAATACCTATGGGTAAATACTGGAGGGAAGCAATATAATTTAATGTTACTCCGCCGGCAGTTATGAAGCTTCCGCCGGCGACCAGATTGTTACTGTATATCTCCAAGGCATATACAGCGTTATCGGGTCCCGGCCCGGGGCCTAACTTGGCCCAAGCATTTCCATCCCATTTTGCAGCGTTCCTTATTTGTCCGCCTCTTAATTGAAAGCTGCCGCCTGCAAATAAGTTGGAGTTTTGCACAAGTAATGAGTTAACAGAAACCGAAGTTCCGGTAAACACAGTTGTATCTACCTGCGACCACGATGAGCTGTTCCACTTAGCTATTGCTGTAATATTATTTCCGCCGGCAATTGTAAAGTTACCTCCCGCAATCAATGAGCCGTTGTATACAGTTAGTGCAAAAACTGCGCTATTCATTCCGCTGCCAAGAGGTGACTAGCTGCTCCCGTTCCATTTTGCAATTCGAAGCGCGCTGCTGCCTCCCGCAGTAGAAAAAGTTCCTCCGGCAATAAGCTCTGTATTATAAATTTCAAGCGAGGTAACAACATTATTCATTCCTGAACCAAATGCCGACCAGCCTGAACCATTCCATTTTGCAATTCTGTTTGCAGAGACTCCTCCTGCATTTGTGAATGCACCGCCGATAACTAATTCGCCATTGTAGACTATCATTGAATTAGCAAAATTGTTCAGACCGGAGCCAACAGCTGCCCAATTACTGCCATTCCATTTAGCGATATAACTTACAGCATTCGAGCCTGACATAGTAAAATTACCGCGGGCATAAAGTTCGCTGTTATATACAACTACAGAATAAACGTCTTCATTAAATCCCTGCCCCAAAGCCTGCCAATTTGAACCATTCCATGCTGATATTTTTGAAGCATAAATTCCCCCCGCAGTATCAAATATGCCGCCGGCCACAAGCATAGAATTAAAGTTTGTTAGTGCAAGAACCGAATTGTTCATCCCGTTTTGAAATGTTGTCCATCCGATTGAGGATGTATCAGAAACAGCAAAATACCTTGTCACCTCTGGCCCGGAAGTTGTAAAATTGCCTCCGGCAAGTATATTTTGTCCAAAAGTTTCCAGAACATTAACTCCGGAATTAAAGCCGCTCCCTGCCTGAGTCCACACTGAACCATTCCACTTTACCGCATTATTGCCCGGAGAGGAAAAAATTCCGCCTGCAAAAATATCGCCGTCAAAAAATTTAATCGAATAAACATTACCGCCAACCCCGCTTCCCATAGCCTGCCACTGGGATCCATTCCATGATGCAATTTTATTAACTGTAATACCTCCCGCAGTATTAAAACTGCCCCCTGCGTAAAGCTGGTTATTGATCGATTGTAATGCATAAACCTGGTTATCCATTCCTGAGCCCAATGCTGACCAGGTTGTACCATTCCATTTTGCAATACGGTTTGCAGGATTTCCTCCGGCAGTTGTAAAAAAGCCTCCGGCAACTAATTCATTATTAAAAACAGTAAGAGCCCTTGCAAAAGCCCCCAGGCCCGTTCCCAAAGCTGCCCATAGGCTTCCATTCCATGCACCTATGTAGTTTAGTGTTTGTGAAGATGAGTTAATAAAGGTTCCTGCAGCAATCAATGTATTATTGTAATTTGTAAAGGAATAAACGGTGTTATCAAACCCCGCGCCAACTTGTATCCAGGAAGTACCATTCCATTTTGCAATTCTGTTCACCGGACTAGTTCCTGAATTAAGAAAATTTCCTCCCGCATATAATTCACCATTAAATACAATCAGGGCATTTACGTCACTATCAAACCCATCGCTCATTGCATTCCACTGGCTTCCGTTCCATCTAGCAATTCTGTTCACAGGTACAAAGTTCGCCTGTGTGAATGTACCCGCTGCAATGATCTCATTGTTATAGCTTGTTACGGCTTTTACAGACCCGTTAAAGCCTCCGCCTAACCCTACCCAGGTAAAAAAAGAATCCTGTGAAACAAGATTTCCTGTAAGAACTATAAGTAAAAAAGATATCTTAATACCGGTTTTTAGAGATGAACCACATGAGATGCAATTTTTTAGTGGCATAGTTATTTTCAAAAGTTTTAAAGAAACAAACTGAAGGGCGAACGGGAAATCAATACAGGAAAATAACTTATTATATTAAAAATTGCAAGAAGAAGAGAATTAACTTATTCCGATTAAATTAAGGAGGTTATAAGCAGCAAACGCGAGAATATAAGCCATCACAGTATAGAGGCCTATTTGTATAAGAGGTATTTTCCATGAACCGGTCTCTTTTCTGCAGACAGCAACGGTTGAAAGGCACTGCATTGCAAACATAAAATAAATAATCAATGATATTGTTGAGGCGGTGGTAAACAGAGGGGTTATGCCATCGGATTTTTTTGCTTCGCGCATTGATGATAACAAAGAACCCTGCAGGTTGTTTTCATCTTCTTCGGTTATCGCGAATGTGATTGCCATTGAGCTTACAAAAACCTCTCTTGCTGCAAATGCTGAAATGAGCGAAACGCCTATTCGCCAGTCCCATCCAAGCGGCTTTAAGACCGGTTCGAAAATATACTTGCCTATTTGTGCGGCATAAGAATTATTCAGCCTGTTCGATTCTTCAAATCTTACTATTTGTTCATTTGAAAGCCCTGCTGTTTTCTCAGGCGATATTTTATCAGGATCCGGAAAATATGTTAAAAACCAAAGAGCAAGTGAGATAATTACTATAGTGGGACCTGCCTGCTTAACATAAACAAGGACTTTATTATATGAGTTTTTAAAAATATGTCTGAATACAGGAACACGATAGGGCGGAAGCTCAAGCATGAAAGTTGATTTCTCTTCGGTTTTTTTGAACTTGCTTATTATGCCTGCGACAACCGAACCTGAAATTAAGCTGAAAAGGTATAATGCGCCCATGCCTATACCGGCAATCCATGCTTTGTCATGCGGAACTAAAAAAGCAAGCAGCAAGCTATAAACGGGAAGCCTTGCACTGCAGCTCATAAGCGGGATTACCATGATTGTCAGGTAGCGTTCACGCCTGTTTGAAATTGTCCTGGCTGCCATCATTGCGGGAATCGCACACGCATATCCTGAAAGCATTGGAATAAATGACCTTCCATTCAAGCCAAATTTTGTTAAAGGTTTATCAATTAGCATTGCCGCTCTTGCCAAATAGCCAGTATCTTCAAGTAAGCCGAGAAGAATGAATAATATTATTATCTGCGGCACAAAAACCATGACCGAACCGAAACCGTTAATTATTCCGTTTGTAATAAGGTCATTATACCATGTCTGTCCGGGAAGTGTTTGGGAAACAGTTTGCGAAAATGAAGTGAAAGCTGAATCGATAAGATCCATCAATGGCTGGGCTATCCAGAAAATAGATGTAAAAATAATTCCCATTGAGATTATAAATATGAGCATACCCCATACCGGGTGCAAAAAATATTTGTCAAGCCTTACTGAAACTGCATCCGGTTTCCTGTGGAGGTCAAATACTTTTCTGTTGATCTCCTCAATGTTGAACTTGCTTACCGCCTTTAGAACTTTTCGCTCGGTCTCTTCAGTGAAGTCGTAAAGCTTTGCAACTTCTTCTTCGGATGATTTTACGGGCTGCACAGCCTGTTTTTTACCGCCAAGTACAAAGTTTTCTTTGTAAAGCTCATTTATCTTTGAGATTAAATCATTTGTTCCAGCCGCTTTTGTGCTATTAACTTTTACAACGCCAACACCCAGAATTTCTGAAAGCACCTTATCATTAACTTCAAAGCCTTTTTTTGTAAGCAGGTCATTCATTGTTAATGCAACTATTGTTTGGAATCCTGCTTCAAAAACCTGTCTTATTAAAAAAAGCTGCCTTGAAAGCTGGGTAGTATCGCATGTAATTATAACGACATCAGGCTGGCCAAATTTCGGATGGTTAAATAGTCCGTTTATCGTGATAACTTCATCGGGTGAGCTTGGGTTTAAGCTGATAATACCGGGCGAATCTAAAACATGGGCTTCGAAGCCATATTTGTGTGATAGCTTTCCGGCAGAGTATTCAACAGTGGCTCCGGGATAATTTGATGTTTTATAATTTGAGCCGGTGAGAGAATTAAATAAAGTAGTTTTGCCTGAATTAGGCATTCCAATCAATCCAATTACCGGAATAAATTTTTCTGTTAAAACTTCAAGGGTTGTTGTATCGTGGCAATTTTGTGTTTTACCTGTGAAACCCATTTAAACTTATCTTAATACATTCAGCCTCGCCTGATCTCAATGCGATTATTGTTCCTCTAACTGATACTGCAAGCGGGTCTTTAAAAGGTGATTTTGCTACTACCGATACTTCCTGGCCGGGTGTAAAGCCCAATTCCATTAAGCGCAGGCAGTGGCAGTGAATATCCAAGCAATCATCTCCAACCGATGTTATAACTGCAGATTCGCCAATATTTAATTCAGCAAGTGTTTTAATTTTGCTTGTTTCTGCTATTTCTGACATTTTCCCATCAATATTAGACCAAATATGTCCAATATTAACTTAACAAACAATGATATTTATCATAGGAAATCATGACATTTATCATGTTTTAATATAATGAAATACTTATGAAAAGTCTATATGTGTTATTATAAGCCCTATATACTTATGGCCTTAATATTTATATTTGTTAAATGAATCCGGTTGAAATTGTCAGGAAAAAGCGCCACGGACATGCACTGTCTAAGGATGAAATTGATTTCTTTATCCACTATTATGTAAAGGGTGAGCTGCCCGATTACCAGGTATCGGCTCTTCTTATGGCAATTTATTTCAACGGACTTAATGATGAGGAAACCCGCCATTTCACTAATGCATACATAGATTCAGGTAAACGGGTAAGTTTAAAACACATTAAAAAACCAAGCGTTGATAAACACTCAACCGGCGGTGTTGGTGATAAGACTTCGATGATCCTTGCGCCGCTTATTGCTTGTTTTGATGTTCTCGTTCCTATGATCTCAGGCAGGGGACTTGGGCATACAGGCGGAACACTTGATAAGCTTGAATCCATACCGGGATTTAAAGTTCACCTTTCTGTTAAAGAGTTTGTTAAGAATCTTGAAAAACTTAACGTTTGCATGATAGGGCAGACCGATGAGCTGACTCCTGCAGATAGAAAAATATACGCTCTGCGCGATGTTACTGCAACGGTTGAAAATATCGGCTTGATTACCGCAAGCATTACCAGTAAAAAAATTGCTGAGGGCGCGGAAGCTATTGTTTATGATGTTAAAGCAGGAAACGGCTCAACCCTTCCAGACGTAAAATCTGCGGAAAAGCTTGCCCGGAGCCTTATTAAAACGTCACGCGATTTTGGACAGAAGGCGCTTGCAGTGCTTACCGAAATGGATTCACCGCTTGGATACTCGATAGGCAACTGGCTTGAAGTTAAAGAATGTGTTGAGTTAATGGACCCCTCCCTTGAAAAATCTGCACTTTCTAAAGACCTGCTTGAAGTAACTTTATTTCTTGCAGGGGCAATGCTTTTTGTATCGGGAAAAGCTGATTCAATAGAGAAAGGAATTTATCTTGCAGGTGATAAGCTTGCAAATGGTGAGTGCTTTAATAGGTTTATAAAAATGGTTGAAAAGCAGGGCGGGAACACTCGGGTGATAAAGAAATTAAGTAAATATCCCAAAACTAAATATAGCCGGAAGGTTACATCAAATAAAAAAGGCTACCTTTCCGGAATTAATGCACTAAAGGCCGGCCTGGCCTCTGTGAATCTTGGCTGTGGAAGAATGAATGTTCAGGATAAGATTGATTACTCTGCAGGGATAGTTTTGAATAAGAAAATTGGGGACTTCGTTAAGAAAGGTGAAGTTCTTTATTACATTTACGGCAGGTCGAAAGAAAAAATTAAATCAGCACAAAATATTCTTTCCGAAAGTGTTGAAATTATAGATACAAAACCGGAAGTTAAAAGCAAAATTCTTGAAGTCATTAATTAAGGTTTCGTCAAAGCTGATCTTTACAGCAGTTATTCTAGTTGCTTTCATATATTTTGGAAGCCGGTATGTTATCCCCAAGCTTGACCAGAAGGATAACAAAGAAAAAGTTACAAACGGTTCAGAAAAAAGAAATATCTATGACCCGAATTTTTACCCTGTCACAAAAGTTTTTGACGGCGATACATTTGAGGTGGAAATAGATGGGAAGCGTGAAAAAATCAGGATGCTTGGAATAGATACACCTGAGAAGTGGGAGTCAGGCAAGCTGGATAAGGATGCCCAGCGGACAGGGAAAGATAAAAAGACAATAAAAGTGCTGGGCGATTTGGCATCAGAGTATACAAAAAAATTAATTTCAGGGAAAAAAGTCAGGCTGGAAATTGATCCTATTGGAGATGAGAGGGATAGATACGGAAGAATGCTAAGGTATGTTTATCTTGAAGATGGAACGCTTGTAAATTTGAAAATTGTTGAAGATGGTTATGCGAATGCATACAGGAGATTCGAAGTTTCAAAAAAGAATGAATTTATAGAAGCTGAAAAGCGTGCCAGGGAAAATAGACGCGGTCTTTGGGGCGATATTGAAGGTTTGAATTACATGGGCGAAAGCGATAAGTAAATCCTTGAGCGGAGCGAAAAGTCTCATAGATAGATGTATAATTATTAGATATTATGAGACCCTTCACTGCGTTCAGGGTGACAAAAATGGTTTTTTATTTGAGGTATATTTATTAATTTGCCAAAAATTCAATCTAAAGGAGAAAGATATGAATAAAGTAAAAATCATCTCGGCTTTCCTGGTTTTATTTTTAGTGTTCGCATCTTGCAGTAAGCTGAAGGATTTAACAGGTGGAGACAGGCTGTATTTCTGTGAGAAATATACTACTAAAGAGGTAGGTGAAGGTACTAAGTTTCCTCCCGGGAAAGTAACTGTAATGCTGAAGCTTTCAAAACCGATAGGTGTTACATCTGTTGATATAAACATAACCGATAAATCTTCGGGTAAAATAGTAGACACGGTTCCATTTACTGTTCAGTCCAGCTGGGACTACATACACTTTGATGATGTGGAGTTCAAGGATTCGGGCACTTATAAAGTAAGCTGCCTTAAAAAGGATGGAACAGTGATTGCTTCAAATGAAGTTGAGATAAAATAGAGTTGATAATTTAACCGTCAGTCCGCTTTCCTGAAGTGTGTGTTTGGGAATTCCATCCAAAGTTAACACACCCCTTGCGCTTCGATCCTTCTCCCTCAAAAGGGGTAGGTTCACCGAAGGTGAAGACGGGGTGTGATATTATTATTTTTTGGTAAAAAAACTTCTGGAGGCGGACTGACGGATTATAATTTAGCCATGAAAAGATTTTTATTATTATCCGTTATTCTTTTTACGTTTTCATTAAATTTTACTTTATCCCAGCCAAGACCTTACATAAATGAAATTATTGACCAGATAAAAACAAGTGCTAACGCATATTTTTTAGCGGCAAACAGGCCGGGCTATGGGATTAGCTCTTACTTAACGCCTAAAGGATTCATGGAATTCGGAACAGGAATTTATTTTAATAAGGATATTTATGATATTCCGCTTGACATAAGCTACGGAATCAGTAATAAAGTTGAGCTATCAGGGGGAATGACCATGTTCTCCCAAAGTTTTAATTATCTTGGAGAGAAAGTAAGAGGTGTTGGGGACTCTTATTTAGGTTTTAAATTCAAATTCCACGAATCAAAATATTTTGATCATACTTTGCAGGTCATCATAAAAATCCCTACTGCAAGCAAACTAAAAGAGCTTGGAACCGGAAAATTTGATTTTCACTTTGGGCTGGCACAGGGATTTGGTTATAAAAATTTCAATTATGACCTGGCTGCAGGTCTTAGCTTTCTCGCAAGAAGAGAATTTCCCCAGCTTGAAAGAATAATTCCCATTGAATTGCGTGCGCAGCTGGACAGCTTAAAGCAGTATTATAATTATAGGTATGAGCCTGAAATATCTTTTTCGTTTGCACCGGGATTTTATATAGGTAAAGAAGTTTATATTTATTCCGGCTATAGCTTTATCCGAAATACAAAATTGAATTTTAACGCTTCATCGATATTATCCGGCCTGGGCTTGTCATTTGGTAAGCGGCTGGGTGTATCTTTAGGAGGCTCCTTCGGAATTGCAAAAAATTCAGGATGGATTGCAGGGATAGGCATAAATTATGTATTTTTCGGGAGGTAGTGCTCTCTTGGTTTACAAATACATTGGTCAAAATAATTAATTCTTAATTGGATTTTGTTTTACTTATTGTTATTTTAGTAAGTTAAACAAGCTTTCTTTGAAAAAAATTGATTGCGTCTGTTTGGTTTAAATAAACATCCGCCTGCGGCGGATTAATTAATTTTTCTTAAAGGAGGTATCAAATGAAGCTTATTCTTTCAACAATTGTAGTTGGTATTGTTCTTTTCTTACTTGGCTGGTTATTTTACGGAATGCTCTTCGCCGATTTCTTTAAGGAGCAGTATGGCCACATATCCCGGAGCCAAGGTGACATGAAAATCTGGGCTTTTGGAGTTGCCAGTTTTGTTCAGGCTTTCTTTTTGTATCTGATATACGCCAAAGGCTACCAGGGCGGGTCACCAATTATGGAAGGTTTCAGGTTCGGACTTCTTATAGCATTTTTTTCGGCAATTCCATATGTTCTCTTCACATGGGGCGGAATGCCTGTTACCTATCAGGCTGTCATAAGAGATGGGATAATAATATTTGTTATGATGCTCATTGCAGGAATTTTGACGGGTGTTATACATGGAAAGAAAGAAGTAAAACCTGCTGCAACAACTTAACATAGTTTTTATTTAATTTTTGAACCCGGTTAATAGCCGGGTTTTTTGTTTATAAATATCAAATTCGTCACAGATTTCAATTTATCTAATAACTATATTCGTATATAATTTATGCCAATTGTTGCCGGTGAAAAGTTCGAGCTAAGGTTAATCAGGCATTCTGATATATTGCTGCATGAGGAATCGGAAGACGACCGCCGTGCAAGGCTTGCAAAAAGATTCAAAGAAGAAAAAGTCCTTTATAATCCCTTAATAGTAGGCAGGTATAAAAACCGGTACATTTTAATTGACGGCGCAAACAGATTTGAAGCTTTAAAGAGTATAAATTGCAAGCTGGTTTTGGCGCAAATTGTAGATTATCTTGACCCTGCTATCCAGCTTAAGTCATGGTTTCATTTTGTTAATGGCATCTCAATTGATGACTTAATAGAATACCTTACCAGGGAAAAATTGTGGTATGAGTATACAGTGTTCAACTCAAAATTCAGAGCTATAAACGAAATTATCATTCGGGATAAAACAGGAAAAACATTAAGAATAAAGCTTGCCAGGTCATTAAATAAAATGTTAACCCAGCTGAGCAGCTTAAATAACTTTTATGAATCGGCTTACAACTATACAAGGATCGACAGCGATACCGAAGTTAAAGATATGAACCAGATATCACCTTACAACGGGCTGCTTTTTATGTATCCACGGTTTTCAAAAGAGAATATTATAAATATTTCAATGATGAAACAAAAGCTTCCCGCTGGTATAACAAGGCACCTCATACCTAACAGGGTGCTGCATATAAAATATCCTATTAAGAACTTAAAATCTTCCTCAAATTTGGATGCAAAAAACAGCGAGCTTATGAGCTTCATTATTCAAAAAGTAAACAGTAAGAAAGTAAGGCTTTATAAAGAACCGTTACTGATCTTTGATGAATATTAAAACAATTACAAATTATAAATTAACATATAACTAAAATTAACTAATTTAGCTCTCACTGAAAAAGTCATTAAAATCCAATTTTGTCATTAGAGGGAAGCAAAGAATCTCATTAGAGCTAAATTCTCGCATTTATGAGACCCTTCTCTACGCTCATGGTGATAATTTCAGCGAGAAACTAATTAACTGATTAACCAATTAACTAATTAACTGATTGGCATTTGAAACATACATAGCAAAAAGATATTTACTATCGAAGAAAAAGGTGCAGTTCATTACAATTATTACCCTAATTTCTATAGTTGGAGTTACTGTCGGAGTGGCAGCGTTGATAAGTGTTCTTTCGGTATTCAACGGCTTTAATAAGTACCAGATAGATATTCTGACCGGTTTTGACCCGCATATCAGGATCGAGCCGGATTCAGGCAGCACGATTTCTGATTATTCTGCTTTAATCGAAAAAGCAAAAACTGTTAACGATGTTAAGGCAATTGCGCCTTACACTTTAAACAAAGGGGTAATTTCATCTAAAAGAAATAATCTTGTGGCGTTTTTAAAGGGGGTGGATGAAAATAAAATTGGTGAGCTTTCTGACGTGAAAGAAAAGACTATATTGGGCGATTTTGAATTTAAAGATAATGATGAGCTTGGCGGCATAATACTCGGAGGAAATCTCGCGGGCAGGCTTGAAACAAGAATTTGGGATACTGTTACCGTTATGAGCCCGGTTGGAATGGAAAAAGCCTTGACTCAGATAGTAACTCCCAAAACAATGCGGTTTGTTGTCCGCGGGATTTATGATTCAAACAATAAGGAGTATGATAAGTTCTATTCATTCATTTCACTTCCTAAGTCACAGAGCCTGTTTGATTTGAATAAAAGCGTGAACGGAATTGAGATAAGGCTTGATGATATAAACAAATCCGGCGACATACGGAACCAGCTTTCAAAAGTTATTGGCAAGGGTTTTAAAGTAAACACGTGGTATGACCTGCATGAAGACCTGTATTCCGTTATGAAAGTGGAAAGGTGGACAGCATTTATTATATTGTCATTAATAATTGCGGTTGCATCATTTAGCATAGTAGGCTCTCTTACGATGACAGTAATTGAAAAACGCAGAGATATAGGCATACTTAAGGCAATGGGAACAACAAACCAAAGCATAATAAAAATATTTATGTTTGAGGGAGTATTGATAGGGATCTACGGCACAATATTTGGCTGCCTGCTAGGCCTTGGAGTATGTTTAGCACAGATAAAATTCAAGATGTTCCCGCTTGATACAAATATTTATTCAATTGATGCTTTGCCAATCGATTTAAGATATACCGATTTCATTTTTGTGAGCCTGTGTGCAATGTTTCTTGCTGTCACAGCTTCCTTATACCCGGCACTAAGAGCTGCAAGGCAGGAGCCGATTAAGGCGATAAGATGGGAATAAGTACAATTATCAATTAGCAATGAACAATGTGCAATTAACAACGAAAAAAAATTAACCGAACAATTAATAATGAACAATAAAAAGCATTTAATATATTGGGCACAGATAAAAAAGTAATAATAAAAACCACCGGCTTAACGAAGGAATATGATGTTTCTAAAGAGGCGCCGTTAAAAGTTCTCAAGGGAATTGATGTTGAAATTTATGAGGGTGAAATTGTTTCAATTGTAGGCCCTTCTGGTGCGGGGAAAAGCACACTGCTGCATTTAATAGGGACCCTGGATAAACCCACAAGCGGCGAGGTATGGTTTGACGGAGAAAATATTGCTAAAATGAGCAGCAATGACCTTGCAAGATTCCGCAATACAAGGATTGGTTTTGTATTTCAGTTTCACCATCTCCTGCCGGAATTTTCTGCTATAGAAAATGTTTCGATAGCAGCTATGATATCGGGGAAGCCGCAAAAAACTGTTGATGCAAAGGCTCATGAGCTCTTAAAAGAAGTAGGGCTTGGCGAAAGGATTAACCATAAGCCATCTGAGCTTTCCGGGGGAGAGGCACAGCGTGTTGCAATTGCAAGGGCACTGGTTAACTCACCAAAAGTTATCCTAGCGGATGAACCGACTGGTAACCTTGATACACACAACAGCGAAGAGGTAATGAATCTTATATTTAAGCTGCGGGAAAAATATGGGCAGACTTTTATAATAGTAACTCATAATGAAAAATTTGCAGGAATGACTGATAGAACCTTAAAGATGGTTGACGGACAAATAGTCTGAATGAAATATCAAATATCAAATATCAAATATCAAAT
>DASXTZ010000139.1:0-2897 GCA_036505135.1 Ignavibacteria bacterium | reverse complement strand
GGGGGTCATTTGCAAAGCTTCGTTCCACGCTTTTAAAGCTTTAACAATCTCTCCCGATGCTTCGTAAATATCTCCAAGATGGTCAAGCAAAGTAGCATTCTTTCCCAGCTTAACAGCCTTTTCGATATATATTGCTGCGTTCTTGTAATCCTTCAGCTTAAAGAGTATCCATCCGTAAGTATCAAGGTAGGATGAATTTTCCGGTTCTTTTTCAATCGTCTTCTTAGACATTTCAAGGGCTTCTTTTAATCTTTCACCACGCTCTGATAGATGGTATGCGTAGTTATTTAATAACAGGACATTATCAGGATGATATTTAAAAGCCTGCTGATAAAGTTTGTCCGTTTCAGGATACATTTTAAGGTCATCGTATACAAGCCCGAGATTCGATAAAGCATTCAGGTCAGAAGGGGTTATTTGAACAGCCTTTTCTAGATAGGGAAGTGCGTCGCGGTTTTTGCCAAGCCGGTAATAAGAATTACCGGTAAGATAGTTCAGCCGGAAATCCTCGGGAAATTTTGCTGCGCCGTTTTGAAAAATTCCGGATGCCTCTTTAAATTTATTTTGCTCATAATAATAAAAACCTGCCTGCACATAAAGCTCAGCTGAAGTATCAACAGATGTTACAAGATTGTTTATTCTTCGTTCGCCTTCATCTTTTCTCTCTTCTCTTATATCAATAATGGCAAGGTAAAATTCCGGCATCCATTCATGCGGATATGCAGCAAGCAGTGTTTGTAAAATTGATTTTGATACTCCAAGAGCTTCTTTATCCTCTACCGATGCATCCAGAAAGGCAATTGCTATACCTATCTTCGTCACGAAATCAACTGTATCTCTGTTAATGAGCTTGCTGTATTTTTCGAAAGCATCCTGGTTGCGGTGCTGTCTGAAATACAATTTTATAACCTCCGATTGAACCTCGCGGTTATTTGGCTGCGTGGATAATATATCTTCATATATTTTTATGGCGTTATCATAATCGGGAATTTTTATGTACGCAGCAGCCGCAGAATATTTCAGATTTAAGTCGGTCGGGTTTAAAGTTAAAAGCTTTTCTATTGTTGCCGCAGTGTTAGAATAATCTTTATAACCCTCATAAATTTCAGCCATCCGTGTTAGAACAGTCTCATCATACTGGTAATTTTCGGTTATCAGTTCATAATATTTTACTGCCTCCGAAGGCTGCTTCAATGCTTCATACATTCTGCCGATGTTGTAAAGGATATTGAGATTATCAGGATCTTTTTCGGAAATTTCCTTTAGATATTTCAAGGCATTCTGATAATCGCCAAGAATGATATAAGTATCCGCAACATGTTCTTTATAAGAGAGATTATCGTTATTCAGCTTAACAGCTTCAAGCCCGAATTCGAGCGACTTCTGGTACTGCGAAACCTTGTCATAAAGCTTGGCCAGGGCGAAATAAATCCCCGCCGCCTTTTCTATTTTCAAAGCTTCGTTATACTTGCCAATTGCAGCAAGATAATTATCCTTAAGCTCAAAGGTTTTGCCTTCGATAAACAGTTCAAGTGCCTTAGGATTTGCCGGCTTATCCTGTGAAAATAAAGAACTTAGTAAGGTAATAATTCCGATTAAAACAACGAAAAATTTACTCATTTGAACCTCAAATATAGCTAAAAATTGCAAGCTAATCGAGGCAATCTTTCAGATACCTGCACTGTCTATAAAAATTTAATTATGCACTGAAGCCGCTTTCTATTTTTTGTATATTAGGTATATTAATAAAATTCATTTAAATTTCAGCCATGAAAAAATTTATATTATTTAGCCTGGTCATAATAATGACCTATTTTCTTTCCGGTTTTTATTTTTCTGATCTGAATACACAAATATCTCCTTTACTAACAAACGGAATTCAGTTTCAAAATGCACCAATGCCTGATGCAATGGGTAATATTAATATACTGGAATCTGGTGGAAGAGATCATATAAACAATATTTCCGAAACGGATTCTTTTCCTGTTTTTCCCGGTTTCCCAAAAAACGTTTCGGGCAGCACAAGAGAAGGGGGTATTGCCTGCAACATGGATAACGACCCTGAGTTTGAAATTGTTTATAATATCGGATTCACTGTTCAGGCATGGAACTCAGACGGGTCTAGTGTTCCCGGATGGCCAAAAACAGTGTCCTCATATCCGTTAGAAGGAGCTCCTGCTTTTGGCGATATTGACGGGGATGGACAAGGTGAAATTGTAGTGACAAATCATGGGGGAACATCCGGAGGAAATGTATATGCATTTCACAAAGATGGTTCTAATGTTACTGGATTTCCTATTAATCATGGATACTGTATAAGAACTCCTGTTCTTGCAGATATAGATAATACCGGGGGGTTGGAAATAATTGTAGACAGGAGAGAATCTAATGAGGTTTGGGTTTACCGCGGCAATGGAACTGTTTATCCGGGATGGCCAAAATCGATAAATCAAGTCCCTTCCTCGAGCAGTGCCGTTGGCGATATTACAGGTGATGGCTTCCCTGAAATTATTTCTGAATCATACTCATCACTTTATGCATGGGATAGGAATGGAAATGCACTTGCGGGTTTTCCGTTTACTATGCCAAATGGCGATGTTAATTCATACTCATCACCTGTTCTTGCTGACGTGGATAATGACGGCATACGTGAGATAGCTTTTGGCACACATAAACTGGGAGGCGGGGGATATGTGTACCTTCTTAAGAATGATGCAACCATTATGCCCGGCTGGCCTAAATCTACTCCCTACTGGATTTATTCGCCCCCGTCAGTGGGTTTCATTGATGGTGATAATATTTTGGATATTGCAATTGGCGATGGCGGAGGGACAATTAGTTTTACACCTGTTTTTAGTCTCTATGCCAGGAATAAAAATGGAAATGCCATAACAGGT
>DASXTZ010000138.1:0-4429 GCA_036505135.1 Ignavibacteria bacterium | reverse complement strand
ATAATATTGAAGGTATTATAATTAATAATCAGCCTCACCCTCCCAAAGATTTACTACTATTATTGCATTATTCAACAATCCATTAAGCAGGCAGTGTTATTGAAGATAAGCACAGCAGCAATCCCATAATGAAAGTTTTCTAGAAATCAGATTTCTCCAGTAACCGATAAGAGAAATGAAGGAAACAAGTAACAAATAAGATTTAAGATTTATTTAAATTTATTGCTAGGTATTAGTATAAAAATTGAATTTATTAAATCATAACAAATCCTTATTTTGTATGAAATTATTTTAATTGAGCGCCTGATGCTAGACCAGGCGTCCAGTAATTACTCGTTATAACTCTCTGTTTTTACTTGTTTCGGGGTGTGGCTCAGCCCGGTTAGAGCGCCTGGTTCGGGACCAGGAGGCCGGAGGTTCGAATCCTCTCACCCCGACAAAATGCCGTACTACACTTACAATATTGCGATCTGAAAGTACCGATAAATTATTATATTGGTCTGATAATGGAAAATCGACTATATCGTCACAATTCTAACCAGTCATTAAGCACAAAAAACAAGGGTCCATGGAAAATTATGTTTTTACAAAGAATATACTAGCCGATCCGATGCAATGAAACTTGAGCTTACGCTTAAATCTTTCAAAAATAAGGATAGAATTTTGAGATGGATTAAAGTGAACTCCGGTTAGAGAGTCCCGACACTCCGTGTCGGGGAGGCCGGAGGTTCGATTGGCGGCAAGGAGCTATCCTCTCACCCCAACAAAGATATATATTTAATATTTTCTCATTCAAATATTAAATAAGGCCGTGGCGCTAAAGCGCCATCACCCCGACAATTCTACACTCTCAAATATTTCATTAGATCCCCGCCTTTTTAAAGACGTATACGTTTAAATGAAAAAAATATCTACAAGCATTTTATGAATGATTTATTTATATTAACAAGATGAATTTAGAAATTATATGGCCGTCCCTGCCATATGACGAGTGGAAAGATACTCTCGAAGCTCTGCATATGAAAATGCAAATTGTTGGGAAAATTAAGCTTGAGCTTAATCCATTTTTAAACCAATGGTGGCATGTTGCTTTTTATCTGAATGCTTCTGGAATGACAACAGGACTTATTCCTTATAAAGACTTTGTATTCGAAATTAATTTTGATTTTATAGAACACAATCTTTTTATCAGAACCTCCGATAAACATGTAAAAACAATTTCTTTAATGAATTGCACGGTAGCTGAGTTTTACAGGGAGTTTATGGACGCTCTTTATGCTTTAGAAATTAATGTCGCAATAAATACGTTACCCGCCGAAGTACCAAACCCTATCCATTGTCACGAGGACACTAGATCGGCGTATAATAAAGAATACGTTTACCGGTGGTGGCAAATCCTCTTACAATCCGGTAAAATATTCGAAAGGTTCCGTTCCGGGTTCAGAGGAAAAGGCAGCCCTGTGCATTTTTACTGGGGGTCTTTTGATTTAAGTGAAACCCGTTATTCAGGCAAAACCGCCATGCCTCCAAAACAAGGAGGCAGAATAATGCAGTTTGCTGAAAATGAAGAGAATTATGCATGTGGTTTTTGGGCAGGAAGTGTTAACTACCCCAAACCTGCTTTTTATTCTTATCTCTATCCGTCGCCGAAAGGCATTGATGGACTCAAAATAAAACCTCAAATAGCCTCGTATAACTCTAAGCTGGGAGAATTTATTCTTGACTACGAAGATGTCCGTAAATCAGAATCACCAGATGAATTGATTCTGAAATTTTTAAATTCAACATATGAGGGGAGTGCAAAGCTCGCTGGATGGGATATTGAATCATTAAAGGCACAGATCCCTGACTAAACTTACATTAGTCCACAAGCACTGCGCTATAACCGGATTCTTCAATTGCCTCTTTTATCCTATCCATTGTAGTCAAACTATCATTATATTTTACCTTTACTATCTTTGTCTTCAGGTTAACATTAACACTTTTTACTCCGCTAACGGACATCACCGCATCTGTAATTTTTTCTTTACATCCCTCGCACGTAATTTCTTTGCATTTAAATGTAACCGTTTTTACTTTTGCACCAGAAGCAGTTACCATTGATACATGAGAGCAAATAAAAACGGATAGTATTATAAATATTATGCTTTTCATATATTCTTTATTTTGAAATTCTTTTGAGTCTAAATTTCTTACCTTTTTCGTTTCACGTTTCACTATTTAATGCTGTAATCAGGTATATAATATGTAAAATTAATATTAAAAGTGGTAGAGCCTGTAGCATTCCTGCCAAAGTTATTACTTGGAAATGTCCATTTAACAGATGGCGTTATACGAAATTGAATATGCGGATAATAAGTGTACGCCAGTATAAAGTTAAAACTGCGTTCATCAGAGTTATTCGCTACATTATCGTTTATTAAGTACGCGCTCTGATTAAATCCCGTGGCTGTTAAAGATACCGCATGCTCGCTTCCAAAAATATAGTTAACTGTCATACTGTAGTTAAACTTATCGCCAGCCTGTTTTGTAAATGAGGCTGACGAGCCAAAATATGTTTCATACTTGTTTGTAAAGCTGTGCTGCCAGCTGAGATCTGCACTCATCTGGAAACGGTTCTTTATTATTGATTTAATAACAGAAATTCCCAGTGACGTAGAATAAAATCCTTTACCTGTAACATCAACTTCATTCTTTGCTGTTTCGTCTGATTTTCCGGTTGGAATGGTTATACCAAAGATAAACGCAAGGTATGGATACAGATTATCAATTTTTTTCTTACTGCCGGATTTCCTAAGCTGGAACTCGTGAAACAGCTCATATCTTGCGCTGACCGATAGGTCTCCTACAGAGCTTCCGCTTTGCTTTAAGCCTGTATTACTGCTGGTATTAAAAACATAAGGAACAGTAATCCCAAACTGAAAATGTTTGTTTATACGATATGCAATTGCTACGGCTATTTTATACTGATTTGTTGTAAAATCGCTTTCACGCCACTTCCCGTTTTGATCCCATATACCCAGGTAATGGTCATACATAAAACCCATATTAAACAGCATTCTGCCGTCAAGTGCAAGAACGGCGATATCACTTGTTCCGCCGCCGCATACGTTGCAGGCTTTGCTATTTTTAATGTTAATTAATAAAACAATAACAATAACTAACGAAATAATTTTAATATTCATGTTCTACGGATTAAAAGTAAATTTTGGCGGTATATTAGGTGTAATTTTTCTATTTTGATAATAAACCGTGTCATAAACATACCACTCACCGGGCATATTGAAATTGGCTGTTCCTTCATAGATTCCTTCACCTATATGAACAGGATCAACATTATTTGATGATCCATGTAACATCGTTGGCATCCATGGCATAATATACATTTGCGCATCATCAACCTGCTCATAATGAATATCGTCTGAAGTTCTGTGCAGCATGCACTGAAAGGTATTAAATCCCTGAGCAGGCGAATAGGGCTTAATTAGCGTAATAAGGTAATCAGCTGCAGTCTGGTTATCCACAAATATTTTTATCTGGAGGCCCTGATAAATCTGGACATTGAACAGTGCGGAGTCCAAAAAAAGCAGGTCATTAAAATTATAAAAGCCATACCAGAAGCTTGATGTATCTGACTGCATTGTGAAAATTGCATATCCTGTAAACATGCCAACAGTATCAACGTAATTATACCTCTCTTTTACGGGTGAAGAATGCATCGGACTGTTTAACCAATGATACATTTTCGGGAAGAATTTTACAAAGCCTGAGTTTTTTTCCTGATTATTTTCAAAAACTTTAAAACCTATCTTATTATACCCTATCCGAAGAAAGCTTGCAGTTGCGCTCCAGATTTCAAACTTTAAATTTCCATTTTCGGCTGTAACAACCTTAACATAGTTATTGCTTGTTGGTTCTTCGTTTTTAGGTGTAACTGAATTATCACCGCAGCTATAATAAATTACGGATAGACTAAATAAGATGATTGATAATATTAATATTTTCATGATTTCTTTATAAATTTTTCTCAAGGCACTATAAAAACTATTGATGGCGGGTCACGTTCCGTTATCAATTTGTTGTTATACCAAATAGAATCATGTACATTCCACAGGCCGGCGTAATCAAAATTGATCTTTCCTTCATACATTCCGCTGCCATTATCCACCGGGTTAACATTACCGGAAGATACATGCTGCAATGAATCAAGCCATGTTCTTATATACATTTGCGCGCCGTTAACCTGTGTAAAATCTATAAAATTTGGCGACTCATGGAGCATACAGGTGAATGTATTTATTCCCCTCTGAACATCGTAAGGCGATATAACTGTAATCAAATAACTAAGGCTTGTGTTAAGGTCAACAAAAATTTTAAATTTATTTTTCTCGTTAAGCTTTATATCGAACCGCGCCGAATCTATTCTGAG
>DASXTZ010000137.1:0-3580 GCA_036505135.1 Ignavibacteria bacterium | reverse complement strand
CTGTCCGAAAAATGGCACAATTGCATGTGCAGCATCTCCAAGAAGCAAAACTTTCCCTTTAAAAGAATAAGGATAGCATTTCACCGTCATCAGACTGCCGGTGGGATGCGAGAAAAATTCCGTTGTAAGATCCGGCATTAGCTTCAAAGCGTCAGGAAATTCTCGCTTAAAGAACTCAATAACTTTTTCTTTTGAGTTGATGTATTCGAAGCTGTTTTCACCGCCAAAATTTCTGTCAAAGGCAAGAAAAAGAGTGCACGTGAAGCTAAAATCAATGTTTGGTAAGGCAATCAGCATAAATGAACCTCTTGGCCATATATGCAAAGCATTCATTTCCATTTGAAAAACCCCCAGCGGCCCGGAAGGTATTGTCAACTCTTTGTATCCATAATTTTCATATTCCTGTGAAAAATTAAAACGAGGAATCTTTTGCATTTCATGGCGTATGGGTGAAGTTGCTCCGTCAGCAGCAATTATAACATCAGCCTTAACCCCAAATGAATCTCCTGTTGAATCATTATGGAAGAATAACTCATTAGATTCGACATTAAGGCCTGTGCACCTGTGGTTGAAATGAATTTTCACCTTTTCATTTTTTTCAGCCTCATCCATTAATTTTTTATTCAGGTCGGCTCTTGATATTGCATTAATATATTCAGAATTATCTTTACCGTAGGGCTGAAGCTGCATCTGGCCATTAAGTGAATGAATCATCCGCCCATACATTGGAATTGCTGCCATCTTTATCTCATCATAAATACCAACTTCTTTTAAGGCATGGATACCACGGGTTGAAAGTGCCAGGTTAATAGATTTACCTGCTTCGTTATCGTTTTTTCGCATGTCAGGACGGCGTTCATATATATCTACCCGGAAGCCTTTTTTGGCAAGATAAATTGACAGTAACGAACCTGCCAAACCAGCGCCAATAATTGTAATTTTTTTAGCCATAAAAATTTTAATGTACTTTATCCGTGCCACGGATTTGATTTCAGATATTATTCAAAGATACGAGTTTAACTTCTATATTTAAAAATCGATTTGTTTTTGTTTTAATCGTGGCACGGTCACTACTATCCAAACAAAACTTCAGTAAATCTCCAAACATCTTCAAACCTGTTATAGAGAGGAACCGGTGCAGCTCTAATTACGTTGGGTTCGCGCCAGTCACAAATTACCCCGTTTTTTAATAATTTATTATGCAGTTCCCTGCCGTTTATGTTTGTTTTTAATGATAACTGGCACCCTCTTTCACCCGGATTGGAAGGAGTAATAATTTCTATTTGTCCATTATTTTTTTCATTCAATAAATATTCAAGATACCCGGTTAACGTTTCGCTTTTTTCCCTCAGATTTTTTATTCCTGCCTCATCAAAAATATCAAGGGATGCTCTCAGAGCTGCTAGCTGCAGGATAGGCGGGTTGCTCAATTGCCAGCTTTCTACAGTTGGGATCGGGCGAAAATCATGCCCCATTAAAAATCGCATAGCTTTATCCTGGCCCCACCATCCCCATAACTTAGGTAATGACATATCGCGTACATGGCTTTCGTGAACATACGCACCGGCAATCGCACCCGGCCCGCCATTCAAATATTTATATGAACACCAAACTGCGAAATCAATGTTCCAGTCATGAAGATTTAAGACAAGATTTCCAGCTGCATGAGCAAGATCAAATCCAACCACACATCCTTTATCATGACCTGCCATTGTTATCTCTTCTAACTCAAATGCCTGCCCCGTATAATAGTTAACTCCTGCAAATAGTATTAACGCAATAGATTCGCCTTCTTTATTAATGTAATCGATAATGTCTTCTGTCCTCAAAGCAGCTTCACCTTCCCACGGTTTCATTTCAACCAATGACATGGCTGGATCAAATCCATGAAATTTAATTTGCGATTGAAGTGCATAATGGTCGGAAGGAAATGAATTGGCTTCGATGAGAATTTTATGTCTTTCTTTAGTTGGCCTGTAAAACGACATTAACATCAGGTGAAGATTTACAGTAAGGGAGTTCATATTTACTACCTCAACCGGTTTTGCTCCAACAAGCCGAGCAGTTTGTTCGGTTAAAAACTCGTGGTATGGGAGCCACGGATTTTTGGCGTGCATATGTCCCCCGACACCCATTGTTTCCCAATCTTTCAGCTCCTGTTCAACATAGGCCCTGACTGGTTTTGGCTGCAAACCCAGAGAGTTCCCAGCAAAATAAATAACGTCTGTACCATCAGTACTTTTCGGGATATAGAACCTATCGCGGTAAGATGCAAAAGGATCATTTGAATCTAGTTCTTTTGTAAAATTTATACTTGCCTTATAGTTATTTTTCAATTGTGTCTTCAGGACTTTGTCACTTTTCTTTTAGCTTTTCAAGCATTTTTTTGCCATTTTCATTATCAGGGTTAAGCTTTAAAGATTTCTCGTAATTCTTGGTTGCAAGCTCTTTATCACCATTTATCATATAACCTTCACCAAGTGAATCATAAACATTCCATGAATCAGGGAATTCTTTCACGTTAATTTTAAATATTTCTATAGCCTCTTTATTCAAGCCAACCTGCAATAAGCGGTATCCAAGAATATTAAGCTGGCTCTCTTTAAAATTATATTCATCTTCATTATTTTCCTTCAACTCATAATACAGATTCTTAGCTTTTTTAATTCCTCCATAATTCAATATCACGTCCATTAATGTATCCACAATTGGTTTTTTAGGATTGTGGACACTAACAAGCTGTACATCGAATATTAACGTCGCATCCGGCGGAATCATATCACCTGCGCCTTTATCACCATAAGCCAAATCAGGCGGAATAATAAACCTGAATTTATCCCCAACCCTCATCAATCCAACGCCTTCATCCCAACCTTTTATTACCTGTTTGGCTCCCAGATTAAATTCGAAAGTCTCACCTCTATCAAGTGATGAGTCAAATTTCTTGCCGTCTGTAAGCCAGCCGGTATAATGAACTTCAGCAGTTTTGCCTGTTTCGGCTTTTTTGCCTTTCCCTTTTTTAAGAACAATATATTTTAAACCGGAACCGGTGGCAATTGTGTCTTGTGAAAAAATAAAAGGGGTTACAAAAAATATTAGGGTAGCTAATATAAATAATTTTATTTTCATAGTTATTAATTGTTATCTTTAATTTCTAATTTTATACAATAACGGCCTGCTTGGTGATGCATCAGAAACAAATGGTGCTATTTGCAAGTTAAGGATATATTCACCGTCTTTAACTTCATTAAGAATATAAATCATTTCCGTTATGGTCTTTAACGAGTGATTATTAGGGTCAACATCATGGCTTCCCTGTTCGACATTCCAAAAAATATGATGAGCAGTTAATTTTCCTTCATCAAATGTTTTGTCAACCGAGGGAATATCGACCAATAAATGACTGACTCCAAGCTCCCTGATAAAACTCATCGCTTCATTAGAAAAAAATGGCGGCTGGCTTTCTATATATCTTCTGGACTTTTTTGATTCATCATTAGGAAGTGTCCTTATTATTAACGCCTTTGTAAAATCAGAGTTAAAATTTGTTAAACTTTCACGTATAGATTTAGCCGTTATT
>DASXTZ010000136.1:0-3578 GCA_036505135.1 Ignavibacteria bacterium | reverse complement strand
CGAAATCCGGATTATAAAGAAATGGACTGGCCTGCGGAATATTGGCCTAAAGAAAATGAAAAAGCCACAAAGAAAATGTGGGATGAATCAGTTGCCAAATTCGAAATAGACTATGCAAATCTGCTTAAAATTGTTAAGAACAGTTCAAATGATTTATTCGCTAAAATTCCGCATGGACAAGGACAAACTACATTCAGGGAAGTTTTGCAGATAATTGACCATAACAGCTATCATATCGGGCAGTTCATTATAATGAGAAGACTGGTTAACCAGTGGAAGTAAAGCATTATGAATTCTGAAATAATTCAAGAGCAGCGTAAAAGCTGGAATGAAGTTTCTTCCGGCTGGAAAAAGTGGAATAAAAATATTAACCAGTGGTACCAACCCATTAGCGGGAAAATTATTGAGCTTGCTGAAATCAACAGCAATAGTAATGTGCTTGATATTGCAACCGGCCCCGGTGAACCCGGCTTAACAGCTGCAAAGCACGCCGCAAATGGATTGGTAACAGGAATAGATATTTCGGATGAAATGGTTAAAATTGCCAACCAGTTTGCCCGGGAGAGGAATATTGGAAATTACAAAGCAATACATTATGATGGAATTAACCTGCCCTTTGCCGACAATCATTTTGATGCCGTGATATCGCGCTGCGGAATTTTTTTCTTTCCCGATACCCATCATATTCTAAAAGAAATATTCCGTGTGCTAAAGCCGGGCAGCAGGGTTTCTGTTTCAGCCTGGTGCGATATAACCGAAAATGAATCAAGCCTGCTTGTGGAAAAAATTGCCACTGAATATCTGAAACACTCTTTCCCGAAAGATTCACCGGGGCCATTCCGGTTTTCAGACCCTACTATGCTGATAAGCGAGTTTGAAGGTGCTGGTTTCAGAAATATAAAGAAGGTTAACGTTTCCGGCGAAGGGGTTTTTAACTCTAAAGAAGATTTCTGGAATTTTATTTCAGAAATGCAGAAGCCGTTTATTGACGCTTTGAAAGATTCAAATGCTGAAACCAGGAACGCTTTGCGCGGCGAAGTATTTAAGGCATCTGAAAAGTATCACAAAAACGGAAAATTAATTTTTAAGAGAAGCGCTTATTGTGTTGGTGGAATGAAACCTTAATTTAAACACAACTTTCCAAAGTTTTTAAGAATTCGGAAATTTTATTAATTAACTTTAAACAGAAAAGGCAGCTTTTGGCTGCCTTTTACTGTCATAGGTTTCTTAAATAATTTTAATTACCGCAGCATACTTTAGCGTGAGCTACCAGCCATACACCGCCGCCGTTCGTATCTTCCAGAGGAACATTGAAGGTATATGTGGTAACACCCGGGTTGAATGAAGCCTGGTTGCCGAATTGTCCCGGTGCAATTTTAGTCGGACTGTCATCTCCTGCATATAAATGCACTTCGGTAAGAACGCATCCTGTTGAAGTAATATTATATCTGACTATAACATTTAATCCATCCCAAATTACTGTTAAAGTACCGACCAACGAACCGTTTCCGGTATTGTTTAGGCCTGCACCCGACCATATCTGATAATTTGTGGTTCCGGGCTGCGTTAGTTTTATAGCCCATCCCCAGCGGTTCCTCATTAGATTTAATGAAGGAAGATTTTCAGGATTGCTCTGGCTGCTGGTTGTCCAAACATAACCGCCTTTACCGAATGCAGTATTACATACCGGTGGATCAGGGGTGCCGTTATCACAGCAAATGGGGTATACAGCATAAAAATACCAGCGGCCGGGTGAATCAACATTTACAGGGTTATTTCCGCCCCATGCTGTTTCACCGCATGCTTCTGCATGTGCAAGAATATATAAATTTGTTAGACAATAGTTATTTACGTCTGAAATATTAAGTGAACTGAACGGAATAGTGAAGGTATAAGTTGTCCCACCATTTGCACTACCGGTGTAGGGAAATTGTCCAGGTATCGGTGTTCCGTTTGGTGTAGATGGAACATCGGCCAGGTCAGTTCCGACCCACAAATGTAGTGTGTTTATTCCTTCTGTACAATTAGGATCTGTTATTGTATAAGTAACATATAAATTAGTCGCATCGTTACTTACATGAATATTTCCAACCACAGTATGCTGTCCTGCCGTTAACAGAAAATCTATTCCCGTAGCGCAAGTTGCATCTCCCTGGTTATTTTGCTGCTGGTTATTGCCGGGATTTAATGGCGTATCTGAACAGCCGCCTATATAAGCCGCAATAACAATAACAGACAACAAAAGAATTGAATAAAGTGTTCTTTTCATTTCTCGCTAACCTCCTGTTAGACATTTATTAGTAATTAAAAACCCTTAAAACAGTACAGGGGATTAAAAAGTATCCACCCTAATACCTTTTTATCCCCCTTCTACATCTAAAAATCAAATAAATTAATAAACAAAGATACGTTGCAGGTGACTCCAAAACCAATAAGGGCTAACCCCATTTTTAAAAATGGCTGTAAACCTGAATTTTAGCGAAAAACCCGAAATTATTAGTAGGGTATTTTTTGTAAGAGATTTCCTACAATTGATTAATTTTATTGAATTTAAATCAAATTTAACAATTCTTAGGCCAAACTCCTCACGCTTTTAGGGTAGATTATATAAGAATTTGGCATGAAAATGGAGGAAGTTTTAAGAGTAAATTAGCCTAATAAAAACTATTTAACCAGAATCAATTTTTGGGTTTTTGAGAATTTTTCTTTCCCGCCATCGGCAATAATCCTGTAAAAATAAATACCGGAAGCAAGGTTTGCTCCATCGAACTCAGCAGTGTAATAACCTTCCTGCATAACTTCGTTAATAAGAGTGCTAACCACTTCTCCCAGAATATTATATATTACTATAGATACTTTTGCTGAGTAGGGAATCTGAAAATCAATTTTGGACTTTGGATTTGATGGATTAGGATAGTTCTGTGATATATCGGCTGTAATTGGTTTTCCTATTTCGATTTGACTTGGGTTGTTTAAGTTATAATATTCATATCCGCCGTTATAATCAATCTGTTTCAATCTATATTCATAAATGCCCGTGTTCAGCTTCCGGTCAGAATAGATGTAAGAATGGGCCTGATTAGTAGTTCCATTGCCGGCAATAAAAGATAGTTTTACCCAATCTGAATAGTTATTATTGCCATTATTTGAATTTAATAGTTTTCTTTTTTCAATATCAAATCCTTTATTATTTATTTCATGATCAGTAATCCATGTGAGGTTAACATTCCTTAAATTAGCAACAGATGCCGTAAAAGAAGAAAGCTGGACGGGCAGCGGATTTGAATTATCTGTTAAAGCAAAATCAGAAAAGCTGTTTAGTCCGGGGACCTTTGTGGTATAGGTGCTGGTTCCGGAATTCCATGTTAATTGAGTAAGCCCCGGCCCCACACCTGCCGGAAATGCTTCCCATCCACCATCATATTTAGCAAGAATTGTATTACTGCTTGGTGAGCTTATAATGTATGTTTCATTATTTCCAAAATATATTGATATATCATAAGCAGCGCCTGTTAATGAACCGGTGGGAGTGAACGTCCAGTACGATTTACTGTAGAAACCTACAATAATGTTCTGCG
>DASXTZ010000135.1:0-1834 GCA_036505135.1 Ignavibacteria bacterium | reverse complement strand
GCATTTGAATACAGCTGGGATTCGGAAGATGATGCTGTAAAAATAGCTAAAATACTGAACCGAATTGGTTACAGCCTGCCGGGATTTCTGCTGCGTTAAAAATTTATTATTAGATCAATAAAAATATGAAAGAATCAGAGGGTATTTCAAAACTTTTTGAAGACCTGTATAACGGTAAACCGTGGATAGATGTAAGCTTAGCGGGGACTTTAGGTAATATTTCAGCAAAACAGGCTGCAAAAAAAATTTCTTCAGAATCAAATTCCATATGGGAAATTGTTAATCATCTTATAAGCTGGCGGCAGCATATTTTACAGCGCATCCAGGGAAGTAAAATCAATGTTGCCGGCGATAATTATTTTGCGGTAATAAATGATACCTCCGAATCTGCCTGGCAGGATACATTAAAACGATTGGAAGATTCGCAGAAGCAATGGATTTCCTTTCTTAAAAATTTTAAGGAAACCGATTTTGAAATAGTTAATCCAAACAATAATATGACAAATTATGAACATATCCACGGTATAATCCAGCATGATGCGTATCACTTAGGACAGATAGTTATGCTGTCAAAATCAGTTTAGCTCACCTTACTGATTTGGCAGCTTACTTTTCAAAATTCACCGGTGTCTTAGTTTTATTTTCCCAATCACTTCTTAAAATTCCATAACCTGTGCAATCATATTTATTCCCATTTTCATCAGACCATGCCAGGCGGTAATGAGCTTCTTTAACAAAACAGCATTCTTCAAGCACTTTACGCATTGCAATGTTGTCATACCTTGTCGTAGCTTCTAAGCGGTCCTTATTAGGATAATAGTTAAAAACATATTCAGTAAGCCATCTGACCGCATTTTTTCCAATGCCCTTATTACGAAATTCTTTCTTAATTTTAAGATCAAAAAGGGGCGTTTCCGTGCTATTTACATCATCACCAAGATCGAATAATCTGATTACACCAATTCTTTCTCGATTTTCACCTGATATCAAGAAAGTCTTTTTCCCTTTGCCTGTAAAGTATCCATTATTTAATTGTTCAATTACTTTACCAGGAGGAATTTCGGGCAGGCTGTGAAATTCCCAACGCTCGGAAACCAGGAAATTTATGAGGTCGTTTTTGTCTTCAATTTTAAGTTCGGTAAAATTAATTTGCATTAGTTTTTGCAATAATAAAACAATTATACTTAAATAACCTGATTATTAAACTGAAATAATTGTCTCCGCGGATGAATGCTGCAATAGAAATTACCGGGCGTTTAGTTGAACATCCGGCAGGGATAGCAAAGTATATTGAGAAGCTATATAGAAATCTTGGTAAAGAAAATGTTTCCCTGTTTCCTTATGTATATTTCCCCCGCAAAAAATATATCAAACAATTAAGCAGCTTCATTAATATTAATGATGTTTCATGGCATTACAGTTTTTTACATAATGAGAAATCAAAAAATAAAATCGATATATCGCATACCACCGATGTAAAATTTCTCAATCTTCCAAAAACAAAAAAAATAGCAACTATACATGATCTGGCAATCTTTAAAAAAGAACTATCACATATCCCAAACTATACCACAGATAGCTTCCGTAAAAAGATCATGAAAAATCTGGAAACTCTTTCAAAACAAACTGATGGAATTATAACCGTCAGTGAGCAGACTAAGAATGATTTTTTAGAGCTTTTCCCTTCCTACAATAAAGAAAGGATAAAAACAATTTACCTTGCAAGCTCATTACCCGAAATTATAACCGTAGACACACAGAAAGCATTAGATAAGTTCAACCTTAAAGCTAAATCCTATTTTATATTTACAGGGGCAGTGAGTGCAAGAAAAAA
>DASXTZ010000134.1:0-2628 GCA_036505135.1 Ignavibacteria bacterium | reverse complement strand
TGAAGATTGACCTTGCCCTGAGCAAAGAGAAGGGTCTCATAGCTTTATGAAATAATTTTCTAATGTGATTCTTCGTTTACATAATGAAAAATTTAAGATGAAAAATTTCTTTCTTCCAATTTTAAGTTTGCTTGCTCCTTTATTTGCTTACTCTCAAACGGATTCATTGTTCCCAATTTCATATTTTGGAGAGCTGACAGATGCAGCTTCTATTTCATCTTCAAGGGGTGAGTTTATTTTTGTTTCCGATATCAGCATTAACAAAGTATTTAAGTTTAATAAAGAAGGGAAGCTCCTTGCATCATATGGGGGAACGGGGCTCGGAAAAAATGAGCTTAACAAGCCTGTTTCCATTGACGCCTCAAACGGGCTTGATGTCTTTGTTTCGGACTATTTGAATAACAGGCTTATCAGGCTTGATAACAACCTTAACTTTATTTCTTCATTTGATTTTAATCTCTACAACCCGGGTGTTGAAAGCACAAAGAAAATTTTCAATCCTTATTCCATAAGCTATTTGAGCACTGGCGAATTGTTCGTACTATCTGACGCAGGGTATTACAAAATAATAAGAATAAAGGATTTCAATAACGTTGATTTATACTTTGGGCAGGCATATGATAAAATGCTAAACCCAGTGAAGATTACCAAAGGGAATTCACTCGATGTGTGGATACTGGAAAAATCTTCGGGGGAGTTGATGAATTTCAATAATTTGGGTATTTTTGTAAAACGAATTAAACTTCCTGAATCTCTAGAGCCAATAAGTATTACTTATTCTGAAGATAACTTAATAATTCTGCTGGATAGCGGTATTTATAATTATGACCTCAGTGCAGGGAAGTTTTCAAGATCGTATTATATGCAGCAATTCTTCCAGGTTAAAGATATAACTATACTGAATAAAGAAACGTTATTGGTGCTGTCAAAAAATAGAGTTTTCATTTATAAATTAAATTAACAGGAGGAGTTATGGCAAAAGACCTAAACAAAACAATGCTGATTGGAAGATTAGGACAGGACCCTGAAATCAGATATACCCAAAGCGGGGTTGCTGTTACAACTTTTTCAGTTGCTACCGGTATGAAGTGGAAAGACCAGGAGGGCAACTGGCAGGAAAAAACCGAATGGCACAACCTGAAAGCATGGCGTGGACTTGCCGAAACATGCAGCACATATTTAAAAAAAGGAAGCAGAGTTTATCTTGAAGGCAGGTTAGAAACATCATCATGGGAGGATGAGAACAAGAAAAAGCATTATAAGACGGAAATTGTTGTAGATGATATGATTATGCTTGATTCAAAAGGTGATAATAGCTCATCAAGCGCTTCGGCTTCGAACACATCTGCAAAACCGGTTGAAACAAAATCATCTTCATCCGGCAGTGATGATGATTTACCGTTCTAGAAAGTTATCAGCGCCTTTTTATATCCGTCTGTCCGCTTAAAGCGGACTGACGGGTACATGCTAATAATATAATATCGAGCCTTCTATCTTAAATATGTGAGCAATTACCGCAGCTCTCATCCACATTCCATTACGTTCCTGCCTCCAGTACATAGCTCTTGGATCATCATCTATTGCATGTTCAATTTCATCTCTGCGCGGGAGGGGATGCATAATAATCGTGTTTTTCTTAATTAATTTTAAATGCTCTTTTTTTAGATGGAATCTAGAATAATCTATATCTTTTGATTCCTGATTTATGTCATACTCATCCTGTATTCGGGTCATGTAAACAGCATCAACATGCCTAATGGATTTTTGCATATCATCCGATTCGATAAACTTCATTCTATGTTTTCTTAGGAATTGTTTGATATCGTCTCCAATTTTAAGATAGTCCGGAGAAATATAAACAAATTTTATTTTTTTGTAATTTTTTAATAAGTAAGTTAAGGACCTTACCGTTCTGCCTCGTTTTAAGTCACCAACCATTGCTATTGTTTTATTATCTATTCCGCCCTTATCATTAAAAAACCAATTAAGAGTGTATAAATCCAGAAGTGCCTGAGTTGGGTGCTGATCTTTACCTGAACCTCCGTTAATTACAGGCACTGGCCTTTTAGTTTTATTTAAAAGCCATGCAGTTTTTTCTGCAAATCCTTCTTCAAAGTGACGCATAATTAATAAATCGGTATAAGAGCTGAAAGTTCTGACCGTATCTTCAAGTGATTCACCTTTCGCCTCTGATGAGGTTGAAGTTGAACGTATTTCGCTTACTTTCATCCCCAGTATATGGCAAGCGCTTTGGAAGGAGAGAAATGTTCTTGTTGAAGGCTGAATAAAATAAAGCATTGCCCTTTTATGTGATAATAAAGTTTGAAGCCAGTCTAATCCCTCTTTTGATTTTGCTATTGTTCGGATTTTTGTGGCAAGCAAAAATAAATGGTCGAGTAATTTACGATTGAACTGCTGCGAAAAAAGGCAATCAAATAAATGGTTTTCATCGGAAAAATATGCAAGTTTTTTATCTAAAGGTGTGTTATAGAATTCTTCCCATGATAAATTTTTCAGGTCTTTTGATTTTATTGGCATAATATTCTATTTTGTATTAAAAATTAGCGAAGCGAGACTCTTTGCTTTAAGACATCAATAGCTTCATAATAGCCTTTTGAGTATGCAGTC
>DASXTZ010000133.1:0-6608 GCA_036505135.1 Ignavibacteria bacterium | reverse complement strand
TTCATCTATATTAATTGTCGGTGTATGGATATCTGACGTGCTGCCAACTCCAATTCTGTAAAAAGTGCCGGGTATTTTTTTAAGATAAAAAGCAAAATCCTCGGCTCCCATTAGTCTTTCTGCCTCAAACACATTTTTTTTACCGGCATATTCAATTGCTGATTGCCGGGCAAATTTGGTCTGCTCAATATCATTTACAAGTTCCGGGTAACCGGGCGAAATATCAAATTTATAACTCGCTCCAGCTGCCTTTGTTATTCCTTTTAAAGTATTATCAATTAATTTAAGCGACTTTTTTCGCAGAGATTCGTTTAATGTCCTTATAGTACCTGCAAGCTTAACTTCCCCCGGAATTATATTTGTTGCTGTCCCGCCTTCAATTTTGCCTATTGTGATGACTATAGGATCATAAGGGCTGGTATTTCTGGAAACTATTGTTTGCAGGGCAAGAATTACCTGTGAAGCAACAACTATGGGGTCGATAGCAAGATGCGGCTTTGCTCCATGAGCCTGCCTGCCGTAAATAGTTATATAAAGCTCATCCTGCGAAGCCATCATAACGCCGGGATAAAAGCCTAGGCTGCCTGGCTGCTTATCTACTATTATATGCTGGCCAAAAATGGCTTCAACTTTAGGATTATTAAGGACACCATCTTTAATTAAGATCGATGCCCCTCCCGGATTTTTTTCTTCAGCCGGCTGAAAGATCAGCTTTACACATCCATTAAGCTCTTTTTTCAGTTCATTTAAAATCAGAGCAGCACCATAAAGCATTGAGCTATGTGCATCATGCCCGCAGGCATGCATCTTTCCTTTATTTTTTGATGCAAAGGGAAGACCTGTTTGTTCTAATATAGGCAAAGCGTCTAAATCAGCCCTTAAGCCAACACATCTGCTATTTTTATCTCCAATGAGTCCAACGATCCCCGTTCCCGATATTTTTTCGAGCTTCGAAAGCTTTAACGGTTTTAATTTATCGTATAAAAGTGCAGATGTTTTAAATTCCTCGAAAGCAAGCTCAGGATATTGATGAATTTCTCTTCTTAAAGATATAATTTGACTGCCATATTTTTCCGCTAAGCGCTTTATTTTTTCAATTATAGCCATAGAGTTCTAATAATCTATTCTAAAGATTCCCTGAAAAATATTATCGCTTAATGTCCTGTTTTGGGTAGTATAGTCAAATGCCCTCATCATGTATTTTATGGTAAAGAAATATTGTCTTATTGGCTGCCAGGTTAATTCAGCCTGTATAATATTCCTGTTTACTCTTAATCCTTTTAAAAACTCATTTTTATTACCGGACTCTCTGCCGTTTAGAATATCAGCTCCAACATTAAGAATTACATTCCCAAGACTATCTGTTTCGTTCATTCCCGAGCGCTGTTTTTTATAAGTAAGGGCAATATACAGCCTGCTCCCGAAATTATATGCGAGCTTAAATGCATGTTCATCTGAATTTGGATTTAAACCATGTCCCAGAGGTAACCCCCAGTGGGAGTATGAATTATTTATTTCTCTATGTGAATATACATAGGGATCAATATGTGTGTATTCATAAACGAAATTCAAATTTGGCAGGGTAAAGGCATTTTGCCAGCTTAGCCCTCCCTGAAATGCAAATTTGTTATCGTTGCTTTTATTTGTTGTGTCGCCTAAAGTTTCGAAATCTAAATCATCCACTAATAATGAGACCTGCAGGGTCAGGCTTTTGATCGGGTAGAGTTGCATATCAATTCCCAGCAAAGCATTGTTTGAGTTTTTACCGGGAAGCTCGGTATTTAAGTCTGCGGAAGTTAAAAAGCTAATAGGATTTAGAAATGCAAAATTAATCGGGATATTACTGTAGATAAGCATTTCATTAAATCCTAACTTGAATACATTATTAAACAAAGGGCCAATTTCGAATCTGTGAAAAACAAGATACTTTGAGCTTAGCTGAGCACCGTTAGAATCATTTCCTACTATACTGCCATGGAAAAAAGAATAGCGGATTTTTTTATATTTTATGTCGAGCTTTAAAAAATCAATTGGGGCAGAATTTTGATTTGATAAAAAAAGATTATCAATAAAACCGGTTCCAAATTTTAAAGCTTCTCTGCCTGCTGTGACTGCAATCCAATCCCCGGCGGGAGCATACCTTAAGTGCCCTTCAAAACTATCGAAGGTTCGGCTGCCTTCGCTAACATATTTCCTTGTGGAAACCAAAACAGGGTCAACAAAAGCGGTTTTATTTGCATCAATCTGCTCTCCTCCGAGCCGGACTCCATTGGAAAGCCTGAGATAAATGCCAACTGATTTAAATAATGTTCCGCGAAGCCTTGTGCCCAATTTACCGAGCAATACATGAGGTTTTCCTATCGAATCTCCATTGGTTCCAATATATCTTATTTCACCAATAGCATCCCAAAAGAATGAAGCGTTAGAATCTGCTGACCATAGCAAATATTTCTGTTTCTTATTTGAAAATAACTCACCAACACCTTTTTTTGAAAAGAATTCTGAGGATTTTTTTAATGTTCCAAACACATCATATTCAAATTCGACCAGGTAATCATCAAGCAGTTTTTTGTCTGTTGTAGATATTTTGGCCTTTTTCGAGTTTATCTCATCCAGGTATTTTCCTACTTCTCCCCTTGACATAGGCAACATTGAAGCAGAATAGTTATCGATAATTTTATTAACAAACATTCTATCTAAGAAATCATATACAGGATTTGAAAGCGGGACAAGCTCAACTTGTCCTAAGACTGAGGGTATATAGAGAAATGCAGCAATGAAAAAGAAGTATAAAATTCTCTTCATAATCTTATGGTTTGGTTTTAGTGAATTTTAACTTATGTTTTTAAGTCTCTCTCTTAACTCTAAAACAATGTAGTGAAAAATAATTGAGTGGATACTTTCTGCAGTGCACATGTCATTCAGGGTAACATTTACCGAGTGATGTGCAATTTTTTTTAATTTGCCGCCATCAAATCCGGTTACCCCTATTGTTGTAAGGCCGAAGTTGTTTGCCCATTCAATAGCTTTAACGATATTGGGGCTGTTACCCGAGCCGCTTATGGCCACAACATAATCTCCTTTAGATGCAAATGTACATAGCTGCTGCTCAAATATACTTTCATAACCATCATCATTTCCCTGTGCGGTAATAAAGGGTGTATTATCCGTCAAGCTTAGGGCTTTCAGGCGTTTTTTCTGGTCAATCTTATAGCGGGTACCTTTGGCAAGATCTTGAGCAAAGTGAGATGCGTTTGCAGCGCTTCCCCCGTTCCCTATAACAAACACAAATTTTCCGTTTTTGTAGGCGTCAACGAGTATATCCAAAAATTTATCTATTTCGCTCTGGTCAAGAGAATCAATAACCCTGGCTAAATCTTTTACGTAATTTTTGAAATTCATTTTACTAACTAAATATATATTTTATAAACTTCATAAATTATACTTTTATAAGTGATTTTCTAACTACATTTAAAATTTTCATTGCCTTTTGGGCATATTCTAAAATATCCTCAATATCAGTTTGTGCTTTTAAATAATCAATATATTCTTTTACGCTATCATTAACGGTTCTTTTTGGCTTCCAACCCAGTTTTTTTAGCCTAGCTGTATCAGAACATGCATGCCTTGTATCCCCGAAACGATACTCGCCATTTATTTGAGGTTTAATGTTTTCTTTGCCAAATTCTTTTGCAACGACCCGGTCAAATTCTTTAACTGTATAAGCCCTGCCGCCGCCAACATTAAGCACCTTGTAATTTGCTCTATCATCCTTCAGAGCGAGGATATTTGCATCAACTACATCGTGTATATTTACAAAATCTCTCATCATTAATCCGTCTTCATAGATTACCGGAGGCTTATCAAAATAATAGCTCAGTGAAAAAATCCTGCAAGCTCCGCTGTACATATTATAAAATGATTGTCTTGACCCCTGTACAATTGAATAACGAAGCACAGCACTGGGAATATTATATCTTTCTCCAAAATTTAAAGCCATCAACTCCTGCGAATATTTAGAAATCGCATACTGGTTGGGCGGAGAAGCATAAGTTTCCGGCGCCCAGATATATTCTAATTTTTCACCATTTTCATCAGCAAAATCCCATTCACCTTTTTCAAGCTGTTCATTTGTCCGTTGCTTAGGATAATATAGCTTGCCTGATTTGGATCTGTAAATACCCTCGCCGTTAACAAACTGCGAGGAAGCAACAATAATTTTTTTTATTGGCAGATTGCCCGCTACAGCTATTTCGTATATTAACGCAGTGCCAACACTATTAACATGAAAGAAAGTAGAAAAATCAGGAAGGTAGTCCTGGTATGCTGCAAAGTGATAAACATAATCGGCACCATGCAGCGCGCGTTCAAGTGTTGCCCTGTCCCGAACATCACCTAAAATAAAATCCACTTCTTTGGGAATATAATCAGGCTTACCTTTTAAATGAACAGGCTTTTGGAGATTATCCAGAATCCTAACCTCATAGCCAAGAGCCAAAAGCTTATCAACTGTATGAGACCCGATAAACCCTGCTCCCCCGGTAACTAACACTAGTGACATCGTTTATTGTTATCCCAATTCCCGCGAAAGTGGGAATCTATTATTGGCAGTTTGCAAATAGTTTTAATCGAATTAATTATTTTACGATGCAATTATTTCAAATAATATTTTTATTGAGCCACTTAAAGAATAGTTTCCTGCTTGCGTGGGAGGGGCTTATTTATTATTTTATATCGTATCTGGTTTGATCAAAAATAATTTTGCTTCCATATTTTTCAAGAAGAAAGGGGAGCTCTCTGTATTCTTTAAGGCTTTCTCTTAGATGGTCTTGTTTATCTCTTTCGCAGTATACCAATAAAAATCCGCCTCCCCCGGCCCCGGATATTTTTGCTCCTAAAGCCCCGCCTTTTATAGCAAGGGAATACATCCTGTCAATTTCCGGATTTGTTACATTTGAAGCTAATTGTTTTTTCAGTTCCCAGTTTAGCATTAAATTTTCACCGACACGATTTATTTTATGTTCATTGATAGCTTTCAGGCAGTCAAGTCCCAGCTCCTTAATTTTGTGATGAAACTCCAGCTTATCCATTATATTTTTATTCTGTTCCTCAAGAATAGTTGATGCGCTGCGGGTAGTGTTAGTAAAAAATAATAAAAGATTAGACCCTAATTTTCTTCTAAGATCACTTTCAATTTCAATATCTATAATTTCCACTTTTTCATTCTTTTTAAAATAAAATCCTTTTAAACCGCCATAGGCCGCTATATATTGATCCTGCTTACCTATCGGCCTTCCAAGGATTTCTATCTCAATTTTGCATGCTTCCGATGCGAGCTGTTCTGATGTTACGAGCTTTCCCCGGTAATTGTAAAATGCATGAAGCAGACCGACTGTAAGGCTGCTGGAAGAGCCCAGACCTGAGCCTTCAGAAGGGATATCGGCGAACATCATTACTTCAAACCCCTTTTTTAATCCGGCAATTTTCGCTGCTTCCCTGACAAGTTCATGCTGGATATCGTCGATAGAATTAACAATCTCTTTTTTTGAATAGTCGACGTAAATTAAATCATCAAAACGCTCTTTAACAATTACATGAACATATTTATCTATTGCAGTGCTTATTACAAATCCCCCATGATTTCTGTAATAACTTGCAAGATCGGTTCCACCGCCGGATAGGCTAATCCTTAGCGGTGTTTGTGAAATAATCATTTAACTTCTATTACCTTTTCTGCTATTTTTTCTTCGGGGTTGACTATAAGTTTATACTTATTTCCGGCTGAATCAGTCGCTTCGCCCTTTGTATCAAAATTGAGGCGCTCGCCGGTTTTAGAAATCCAATATAGTAATTTGCCAGGATTTCCTACAAGGCATGCAAAATCAGGAACGTCTTTAGTTACTACAGCGCCTGCGCCGATTAAACAATAGTTTCCCAATGTAATGCCGCATAAAATTGTTGCATTGGCACCAATGCTTGCCCCCTTTTTGAGAAGGGTTTTTTCATATTGCTGGTGATGTGCCTTACTCCGCGGGAACATGTCATTCGTAAAAACACAATTCGGCCCGAGAAATACATCATCTTCAATGGTAACCCCATCCCAGAGCGAAATTCCATTCTTAATAGTAACCCTGTTACCTATAGTAACCCCACTTTCAACAAATACATAATCACAGATATTGCAGTCTTCTCCGATAGATACATTTTTTAGCACATGTGCAAAAGCCCATATTCTTGTTTTTGCGCCTATTATATCAGCTTCTACAAGCGCTTTTGGATGTACAAAAAAATCTTTTTCCCCCATGTGAAATTTTATAAAGCAGATTTAAAAGATTCACTGGATGTTTCCAATAACTTAACTACTTCAAGTCCAATTTTACCATCATTTACAAGCCTTGTATCGTGCAGAACAGAGTTAACAAATTCCTGGCACTCTAATCTGAGAGGTTCATGCTGTTCAAGCGGCAATATCTGTATTTTACCGGCATCGTAACTCAAAGCATTGCTATCAGTAACCTTAGATTTTGTTCTATTATCTATACCTTTGCCGAATAATTTTAGTTTCCCATCAAGGGCCAGCATCTCATCGTAAACCAAGGTTCCCTCAG
>DASXTZ010000132.1:0-2794 GCA_036505135.1 Ignavibacteria bacterium | reverse complement strand
CTTTTTGAAAAAGCTTTTTTTAAGATGAGAGATCGATTGATTGGCAAAAAAGTATACCGCTTTATGGAACAAAATGATTTATGGAACTTTGATATATATCACTATGAGCAGGGTATGGATTTTTTCCGCGATTCAAGAGTTGCAAAAAAATTAAAAACACAGGGGAAAGCCATTGTGTGTTTTTATCACGGCACCGACGTGAGAAACAGGGGAGTAATAAAAGAAATTCACGAAATATCCGATTTAAATTTGACAAGCGAGCTGGATTTACTCGAAAAATATCCCGGCTTAAAATATTTATTTTTGCCAATAGATACAGAAGCTATTATCCCCTTGCCGCCTGACTTTAGGCATGAGAATAAAAAAATCAGAATTGCACATGCAGTAAGAATTCGAACAGCCAAGGGTTCGGATTTTATAATTGATGTAGTTAGAAGGCTCGAGGAAAAATATCCAGTTGAGCTTGTGTTAATGGAAAATCTTCCGCATAGCGAAGTAATGAAAATAAAACAAGAATGCGATATTTACATAGATCAGATTGCCGATAAAGGGGGGTGGGGCTACGGAATGAGCTCACTTGAATGTTTCGCACAGGGTTTAGCTGTTTGTTCTTACTTAAATGATAAATATGTTAATTTCATCCCTGACCATCCTTTCATTAATGTTAATTATGATACTCTGGAACGTGAACTGATAACATTAATTCAGGATAAAGATTATAGGCTGGAAGCAGCACGCAGAGGGCGTGAATGGGTTGTGAGAACTCATGATATAAAAGTTGTCACGAATAAATTATATGAATATTATAAAGAGGCAGGGATAACACAATGAAGGCAAGTATTGTTATACCTGCATACAATTGTAAAGATTTCCTTTCTTTTACCTTAAATTCGCTTGCAAATCAGGATATTGGAAAGGAAAATTATGAGGTAATTGTGATAGACGATGGTTCAAGTGACAATACGGCATCGTTACTAGCCAATTATAATGCTGCTTTCAATCTAAAGAAAATATTTAATGAAAAAAATATCGGCAGAGCGCGAGCGCGTAACCGCGGGATAGCTGCGGCAGAAAATGAGTTAATAATTTTTCTTGATTCTGATATCGAAGTAAAACCTGATTTTGTACGCCTGCATCTTGAAGAGCAAAAAAAAGGTGTCCGGGCTTGCGTGGGGAAAGTTGTTTTTCACCCGGATATTAAAAAAACCGCATTCATGAAGTATCTGGATAAAAGAGGCCCTGCAAAAAAATCCTCTGGCGAGCAGCTTCCCGGCAAGTATTTCAGGACAACCAATGCTTCTGTGCCTAAAAGCATTCTAACAGAGATAGAGTCGTTTGACGAGAATTTTATTTATTACGGCGGTGAAGATTTAGAAATTGGCCTAAGGGTAGCCGAGAAAATTCCTATCTTCACCTTACCCGAAGCCATAGGATACAACAGGCATGCAAGAACTCTGCTAAAAGGATTGGATATAATCCGCGTATATGGTGAGCATTCATTACCTTATCTACTTAAGCTTAGGCCGGAATTAAAAAAAGAAATAATGCATGAGGGGAAAATTTACAGCACCCTTCTGCCTTTAATTTGCTCGAAACCGGTTTATGCAATACTATATAAAGCTGCTCAATTAGGTTTAGCCCCGGCTATTGTTTTTAATTACTTATTGTTTTGTAGTTATAGGGAAGGATATTTACAAACGCTCAAAAATAAGAAAATTTAAGCAATTGTATCTCCTTTTGTGTATAATTAATTTTGAAATTTCAATTTTTAATAAGCTATGAATGTACTGGTTATCGGCTCGGGCGGAAGGGAAGATGATGAAGTGTTCATCCGTTCCATGGCTACACGCGGCTCGCTTGGCGGGCTTTCTAAAAAGGCGAAGGAGGCATGCGAGATACTCGATGCTTCGGGAAAGGATTTTATCCTTATTGAAACAGTGGGTGTAGGACAATCTGAGCTTGATATAGCGCAAACTGCCGATACAACGGTTGTTGTGCTGGTTCCTGAATCAGGCGATGCTGTGCAAACAATGAAAGCCGGCTTAATGGAAATTGGCGATATATTCGTAATAAATAAGTCAGATCGCGAAGGCTCCGATGCCCTTGGCGTAGCGCTGAGAACAATGCTTCATCTCAAAATGACAAGAGATACCGATAGAGAAACTCCCGTAGTAAAAACGATTGCTACACAGAATAAGGGAATTGATGAGCTTGCTGATTTTATCATAATGCATAAAGACTACCTGATCAAAAAAGGAAAGCTTCAGCAAAAACGTAAAGAAAATTTAGTCAAGCAGATAAATGAGCTGGTAAATTCAAGGCTTGAGCACAGGTTCTGGTCAGGTCAAAGAAAAGAGATGCTTGATAAAATGATTGGTAAAATCGCAGATAGAGAGGTCAACCCCTACGATTTTGTTGATGAGCTTTTTGAGGTGATGTGATTCGAAGAGTCATCCTGAATCCGATTTATCGGAGGATCTCATAGTCAGGGGAGAATTAAAGGGAGTGAGGCTTAATATTATTAATCTTAAATTTACAATATGGAATTTAATCTTACAGAAAGTCAGTTAGAAGTTCAAAAGCTTGCAAGAGATTTTGCACAGAACAAAGTAGCCCCCAAGGCAATGTATTATGATGAGTCGCAGGATTTCCCGTGGGAGTTTACAAATGAGCTTGGTGAAATGGGATTTCTTGGCATAATGTTTCCCGAGGAATACGGCGGCTCGAACCTTACCACTATGGAATACGCTATTAGAGTAGAAGAAATATCCAAAGCCGACCCATCGCTTGGCCT
>DASXTZ010000131.1:0-4005 GCA_036505135.1 Ignavibacteria bacterium | reverse complement strand
AAAACAAATTTATTTCTTGTTGCTCCTAACCGGCATTTCTGGCAATCGCATATCATTTTGTTCATTTCGTCAAGGTTCTCAGAAAACTGCCAGTCTTCCTTCTTTACCGTTACATTTCCAAATAAATCTACCTCGGTAATTGCTTTTTTTTCCAATTGCTTAGGAGTCTCCTCTAATGGTACTATTTCTTTAGTTTTTGTCACTTTAACCAACTCTTTTGCTTCTTCCTTAGCACTTTTTTCAATATAAACAGCATTTTTTTGAAAACGGTTAATGTTCTTTAAAATTTGCTCAGTTTCATTAATAATATTATTAATTTTATCACTCATAAATTAAATAAGATTATCCAGTATCTTCATTGCAACTTCAAATTTAGTCATTTTATTAAGCCGTTTAACCTTCATTTTTTTATCAATTATGGTTACGACGTTTGTATCAGTTCCAAATCCTGCACCTTTTACTTTTGGGTTATTTGCAACTATCATATCAAGATTCTTAGACTTAACCTTCTCTTTTGCATATTTAATTTCGTTTCTGGTTTCTAATGCAAAGCCTACAAGCTTAAAGTTTTTTTTGTGGTCACCAAGGTATTTTAAGATATCCGGAGTTTTTACAGCCTTAATCATCAGTTCTTTGCCGCCGGTCTTCTTTATCTTTCCTGTAACTCTTTCAACCGGTTTATAATCCGCTACTGCTGCTGTCATTATTACATAATCTTTTTTATTGATATTTGCTTTGACTGCTTTAAACATTTCATCTGCGGTTTGAACATTTATTCGTTTTATATTTCTTGGGGCCTCAAGCATTGTAGGTCCTGAAATTAATGTAACATCGGCTCCTCTCATGGCTGCAGCTCTGGCTACCTGGTATCCCATTTTGCCAGACGAATAATTCCCAATATAACGAACATCATCTAAAGGTTCATAGGTTGGTCCTGCCGTTACCAGAAATTTTTTCCCTTCAAAGTCATATTTATGGCCGCTCAAGAAGTCATCAAGGTAATTAAGCAATGACAAAGGCTCAGGCATTCTGCCAATTCCTTTAAGGCCGCTTGCCAGCTCACCAGTTTCAGGGTCAATTACCCAATAACCAATTTCTTTTAATTTAGATATGTTTAATTGGGTTATTTCAGATTTGAACATATCTTCATCCATTGTTGGAGCAATTACAATGGGGCACCTCACGGATAGTGCAGTTGTTGTAAGGAAATTATCGCTAATTCCACCGGCAAGCTTGGCAATAGTATTGGCAGTGGCCGGAGCAATTAAATAAACATCAGCCCATAAACCGGAATAAATATGCCATGTTTTAGTTTCAATAGTTTCAGCCCGGCCTGCTTCTTCCGCGGGGAACATATTTAATGCAACTTCATTGCCGGAAAGAGTTGAAAGGGTAACGGGAGAAACAAAATGCACTGCTGCAGGAGTCATTATAACCCTTACATCAGCGCCATTTTTTTTAAATAATCTGACTAACTCACAGCTTTTATATGCAGCAATTCCGCCGGAAACCCCAAGAAGTATTTTTTTTCCTGCAACAGACATAAATACTGCATAAGTAAAATATTAATTAATCCAAATCTTCAGATGCTTCGCTTCTCAGCCTGAATTCAAGCCTGTCATCAAGAAGCTCATCAAGACCCTGCTCTGTAGGCTTTATTCTTTTTTCAAAATCAACACTGATGTTCATCTTATCCTTGCTGATCAATGTATCATCATCGGTTTCAGTTTGAGTAAGAGGTTCCACGCGCTGGTTATACTCAAGCTTATGTTCATCGTTTATCTGGCGGGCACGTTTTGCTGCTACTACAACAGCTTCATAGATATTACCTGCCTTTGATTCTAATTCTTCAATTTCGACCGGGTTAATTGACATAATTTTTTACTCCTTTTTAGCTGTAAGCTAATTATATCTATTTATTATTTTTTTCAATTCACTAACCGCAATTTTCACGCCGTCGGGCTTATCACTATTATCAACAACATAATCAAAATGTTCCTTTTCTTTTATTTCAAGCTCCATTCTCTCATACCTTTTCTTCATCTCCTCTTCGGATTCAGTATTGCGTTTTTTCAATCTTTCAAGAAGCTGTTTCGTTGGGACATCAATGAAAATCATAATTGCTTCATGATAAAGCTTTTTGATAGATAAGGCGCCTTTAACATCCACATCAAATACAAGATTACATTTCGAATTTATATATTTTTCTATTTCACTCTTTAGTGTACCGTAGCGGTGTATATGGACAGTCTCCCATTCGGCAAACTTTCCCTCTTTTATTTTTTTGTCAAATTCTTCTTCCGTCAAGAAATAATAATCTTTTCCTTGCTGTTCACCTTCGCGCATTTTTCTTGTGGTAGCAGAAACAGAAAACTCCAGCTCAGGGGCTTCCCTGAGCAATTCTTTAATTATTGTAGTTTTCCCCGCCCCGCTCGGCGCACTAATAACAAATAACATTATCAAAAACCTTAAATATCGTGAAAAAATATGAAAAATTAAACTTAATTAACTAGTCGAATTACGGTATTATTCAATGTTTTGAAGCTGTTCCTTAATTTTTTCCAATTCTTCTTTCATTTCCACAACCATCTGTGATATCTGAGAATTATTCGATTTTGAGGCTATGGTGTTAATTTCACGGTTTATTTCCTGCACTAAAAAATTAAGTCTTCTGCCTGAAAGTTCCTTTTCCTTTACGTTGTTCTTAAAGTATTCAATATGCGAGGTAGCCCTAATAAGCTCTTCAGTTATATCCATTCTGTCACTTATCATTATCAATTCATATTCAAGACGATTTTTATCAGGTTCTATGTTTGCGGCCTCGATAAGCTGGTTAACTCTATCGTGCATCTTCTGTTTCATTTCTTTAATATTAAGGCGTGAATTTTTTTTTGTTGATGAAATTCTTTTTTCTATTTCTCTTATTCTGTGCAGGATATCCTTCTCAAGCGTTTTCCCTTCCTTTTTTTTCATGTTAACAAGGTCAGTTACCGCATCTTCAATTATTTTTTTTACATCGTTCCAGTATTCTTCAACCTCATTGGTTTCTTCGGGCTTAAATATTTCAGAAAATTTAAGAACATGCTCTATTTTGATATCTTCTTTAATGCCGGTATTTTTTTTTATCTCAGCCAGCAAGTTATAGCAATCTTTCACGATCTCCGGCTGGATTTGAAAAGCTATGGAGTTTGTTTTGCTTCGCTCAACAGAAATATTTGCCATAATCTTGCCGCGGCTAATTTTCTTAGCAATTGTTTCACGGACTTCAGATTCTTTATCCGAAAATGCCATTGGAAGCCTTGTATATACCTCAAGGAACTTTGCATTAACGCTTCTTAACTCAACTGTAATTTCTGATTCATTTATTGTTCCGGAAGCGCTCCCGAAACCTGTCATACTAACTATCATGATAATTTCTTTCTTATTTTTTTCTTTTCTGCATGGGGGGACCTCTGGTTAAATAGGCTCACAGGTTTTTGTAAGTAAATCTTGCTTAGCTCAGATTTAAGATATCCAAAGGCATCTTCAACCGATTCTGCAATGTAGAATAATTTTACATCTTCTTTAGCTATCAATCTTTTTTTTACAAGTTCTTCAAAATTCATAACACCATCCCAAAACTTTTTATCATAGATAACAATAGGCATTTTCTTTCTGATCTTTTGGGTTTGAACCAAAGTAAGAAGCTCGAACAATTCATCAAGTGTCCCATAACCCCCGGGAAATATCACAAGTGCCTTTGCAAGATACGCAAACCAAAACTTACGCATGAAGAAGTAATGGAATTCAAAATTCAATGCCGGTGTAATATATTTATTAGGTTCCTGTTCAAAAGGCAGGGTGATATTTAAACCCACGGATTTACCGCCTGCTTTTTTTGCTCCGTAATTTGCAGCTTCCATAATTCCCGGCCCTCCTCCTGAACACACTACAAACCTATACCCGGGATCCTGCCTTAATGACCATTCTGTTATCAGCCGTGAAAGCTCGACTGTGTCTTCATAA
>DASXTZ010000130.1:0-12267 GCA_036505135.1 Ignavibacteria bacterium | reverse complement strand
AAGTAAAAAGCGAAGATGATACCGAAACTGTTTGAAATAGGTCCAATTCCAGTTTACAGCTATGGCTTAATGCTGGGAATTAGCTTTATTGTTGCCAGCTGGCTTTTATCAAAAGAATTTAAGCGCAAAAAACTGGACGAGAATGCCTCGATAAACATTACCTTCATGGCTTTAATAGGAGGAGTAGTTGGAGCGAAGCTGTTATATATAATTGAAGAATGGCCCTCAATTTCAGCGATGCCTTCGGGGAAAATTTTCTCTACGGACGGAATTTTCTCTCCCGCCGGATTAACCTGGTATGGCGGATTTATACTTGCAACGCTATTAATTTATTTTTATGTGCGGGCTAAGAAAATTCCCTTTCTAAGGGTATGCGATGCTGCCGCGCCTGCTTTGGCAATTGGATATGGAATTGCAAGAGTTGGATGTCATTTGTCGGGTGACGGAGATTATGGCGTGCCGGTATCCGAGTTTGCTTCATGGGTTCCGTGGGGAACGGATTATTCCAAAGGGACCTTGCCACCCTCCGCAGCATTCAAAGGTACTGAACTTGCAAAGAAATTTGGCGGGGTCGTGCCTGATAACACTCTTTGCCATCCGACTCCTATATACGAATTAATATTAGGCATAATCATCTTTACAGTGTTATGGAAATATAGAAAAAAGTTTAATATTGATGGTAAACTATTTTTTTTATATTTAATTTTAACCGGAGCTGCAAGATTTCTGATCGAATTTATCAGGTTGAACCCCAGGATTTTATGGGGACTTTCGGAAGCTCAGGTTATTTCAATTATATTAATAATAATTGGGATGATATTTTATTTTAAGAACCCCCCTTTAAAAAAACTTGTGGCAAAAGGGAAAACCGCTAAAAATAAGTCATAACAAAGATTTAGCCATAAGTATTTTCCTTGAAAATCTTCTAATTTGTGGCTATTTTTAAAGTTTATATAAAATTATACCTGCCTGCAGCAAGCAGGTCTATTAAGGAGTCGGTTTGAAACGCACATTTCAACCCAGTAATACAAAAAGGAAGAATAAACACGGTTTCAGGGAAAGAATGGCCTCTAAAAACGGCAGAAAGGTACTTTCAAGAAGGCGTGCAAAAGGAAGAAAAAAGCTCTCTGTTAGTGACGAAAAGAAATTTACCCGGTTTGACGCTTGATAAAGAATAGCTTAAAACGAAGCGAAATATTAAGAGGCTTCGGTGTTTTTGAAAATATTCTATTAAACTCGAAGAAATTTAGCTTTAACCGCTTAATTGCTCATTTGGGTTATTCCGAAGATATGACTGATTTTCCGGTTAAGGCAGGGTTTATGTTGTCAAAAAAAAAATTAAAAAAGCACACGATAGAAACAGGATCCGGCGTTTGTTAAAAGAGTCATACCGCATTAACAAGCATAACCTTGTAAATTACGCCGGAAATAAACATATAAGATTAAGAATTCTTTTTACTCTTACGAACGAGGCATACAATTCATTTCAGGAACTCAATTTTCACATGATTTATTCGGATATGTTTAATTTACTTCAGCATATTGAAAACGGTTTTCTAAACGAGTCGATGACTCGCTGAGCCGTGGACAGAAATGAAATATCTTAATCCAAAATATTTATTTATAGCTCTTGTGAGAATTTATCAAGTTGTTATTTCTCCGCTGCTTCCGTCAGCATGCAGGCATTATCCTACTTGCTCTCAATATGCGATTGAATCACTTCAAAAATATGGTATATTCAAAGGAAGTTATCTTTCAGCGAAAAGGATATTAAAGTGCAATCCTTTCTTCAAGGGGGGATATGATCCTGTTCCTTAATTTGATAAGAAAGCAAGTAAAAACGAAAATAATAAACATATCTTTTATTCAAAATAATTTTAATCATCTTATAAGAATTTGAAATAATAGATTCCCGCTTTGTAAAGCGGCCCTTTGCTGGTCGCGGGAATTCAGTGGAAAAAAATGGATAGAAATTCAATAATAGGTTTTGTTTTAATTGGTGTGATACTTGTTGTATGGCTTTATTTTCAGAGCAAGAATTCAAGTGTTCAGCAGGAACAGAAACAGCAAACCCAGCAGCAGCTTCCCGATACTTCAAAAAAGAACATACCAAAAGACACTCAGAAAACAGTAATCCAGCCTAAAGCCGATACCGTGCAGGATAACACAAAAACTTTAGAAAAGTACGGAATCCTTTTTTCTAAATTTGAAAAAGGTGAAGACAAAATCATAATGATAGAAACGGATAAGTATTATGCGGAGTTTTCTACCAAAGGGGGTTCAATTATAAAATATGAAGTCAAGGGCTTCAAGACATGGGACGGCTATCCTGTACAGATAATTTATCTTGATAAAGGAGGGGAGCTGAATCTGCTATTTACCTCTATTGAAGGTAAGTTAATCAACACAAAAGACCTTTATTTTAATTCGAATTATAAACCCTGGGAGCGAATAAATCTTAAAGGAAATGATGAGTTTAAGATAGTTTATGAGCTGCCTGTAGATACAAATGGCGGGAAGATCGTCAAAACTTATTCCTTTAAAAATGGTTCGTATATGTTTGATATGAACACCGAGCTGTATAATTCAAATCATTTCCTTTCTAATTTTGAGTACCAGCTTGCATGGGAAAATTCTCTTAAGCTTACGGAATATAGAAGCGACCAGGAAGGAAGCCACGCGCAGGCATTTTCATTAATGGGTGATGAGATAGAAGTTATTGATGCAACAAGCAAAGATGAGCCAGTTAAATCAGATCTTACGGGATCTACTAACTGGGTTTCATCCCGTATAAAGTACTTCTCCGTATTCCTAATCCCTGACAGCAAAAAAGCCGAGGGTTCATACATAACCGGAAATTACATGACACTGCCTGAAAACGGTTTTGAAAAAAATTATTCTATTGCCCTTAAGATGCTGGTTAAAAACGATAAGGTCGAAAAAAATTCAGTTAAAGTATATCTGGGGCCGGTTGACTATAATATTTTAAAAAGCTATAACATGGAAATGGAAAGAACAATGAGGTTCTCATTGGATTTCATTGTAAGACCAATTGCACAGTATGCAATTCTTCCATTCTTTTTATTCTTACATAAATTCATCAGCAACTGGGGTATTGTAATAATAATCTTTTCCATAATCATGAAGTTGGTCTTAACACCATTCACAAGATTCCAGATGAAGTCCATGCGGAAAATGTCTGAACTTCAGCCGAAAATGAATGCCCTTAGAGAGAAACACAAAGATGATCCACAGAAACAGCAGGCTGCATTAATGAGGTTGTATAAAGAGGAAAAGATAAATCCTGCCGGAGGATGTTTACCTTTACTTTTACAGCTTCCGATACTTTATGCTTTATTTGGTGTGTTTAGCTCGACAATTGAATTAAGGCAGGCATACTTTGGTTTGTGGATACATGACCTTTCAATTCCCGATGTGATAATGCATTTACCATTTAAAGTTCCCCTTTTTGGAATACAGGATATTTCAGGATTGGCTTTACTGATGGGTATTACAATGTTTATCCAGCAGAAAATGACTGTTAAAGACCCCAAACAGATGGCGATGGTTTACATCATGCCAGTTATGCTGACACTGCTGTTTACAACCCTGCCTGCCGGATTAAACTTATATTATTTCATGTTTAATTTGCTATCGATAATAGAACAGTGGTATGCAACAAGGAAAAAGAAAGCAAGTGAAGAAACAGCACTTGTAAACGGAAAAGTTGAGCAAAAGAAACCGCAGTTTAGATATAAGGGAAAGAAATAAAAAAAAATTGCGAGCTCAGTAAAATTGTCTGACTCGCAATTAAAAAGTGGAGATGCCGGGAGTCGAACCCGGGTCCGAAAATAAGACCACCAAGACGCCTACATTCATGTTTTACCTTTTGATTTCGCTTGCAACTCCTCGGTAAACTAAGTAATTACAAACTACACTTGAATAAAAATCTCGCTGTTAAGTTTCAAGCAGACTTACCAGCCAGCCCGTCAGTTTGGCGCCTTCTTCCATCCGGACAGGCGGCAGATCGGAAGAAGACGAGCTGCTTTTTTTTAATTAAGCAGCTAATGCGTAGTTATAGTTGTCGTTTATAGACTTTTCCAGCATTTTTAACGCGATTCGCTGGGAACGCGGAATGCAGTCTTGGACATCCACATTTCCGTCGAAACCAAGTTCATCCCCATTAAAAGAACGCTAATTGCACTAAAATATAACGAAATTAAGCATGAAACAATTCCATAATCTAATCTATAATTCAAGCTCCATAAATATAACACCTTCCTGTGGGTTATGATAATATGCGGGAATTTCATAGAATCCATAGGATTTGTACAGCTTTATAGCAGATCTCATTTGATGCGATATTGTATCCAATCTCATTTTTTTATAACCCTTTGATTTTGCCTTCTTAATAAGTTCATCGCATAATAATTTTCCAATATTATGTCCCCTGAACTCAGGCCTGACATAAAGTCGTTTCATTTCACATATATCCCTTTCCAGCTTTCGCAAAGCAATGCAGCCTGCAATTTTATTGTTTAATTCAGCTAATAATAAAAATCCCTCCGGAGGGCTATATTTGCCTGGTAAAGAATTTAATTCTTTATCAAATCCCTGAAAACACAAGTCAAAGTTAAGTGATTCAGCGTACTCAATGAACAGTTTTTTGATCTCAGCAATATCATTTTCAGTAATAGCTTCGTAAATTAGTATGTCCATTGCGTTTAAATACATTTAAATTACGCTCAAATTTAATTAACTTTACAAAATTATGAAAATAGCAAAGGAATACCGCTGGGAAATGGGACACCGCCTCCCTTTTCATAAAGGATTGTGCAAAAATGTTCATGGCCATTCTTACCGTATGGTTGTGGAAGTAACAGGTTCACTTGATAAAAACGGTATGGTTATTGATTTTTTCGACTTAAATAAGATTATAATTCCCCTTATTAAAAAATATGATCATGCCTTTTTATGCTGGGAAAATGACGAGAACCTTAGAGATTTTTTAATAGAAAATAAGATGAAAAATGTTATTGTAGGCTATCATTCTACGGTTGAAAACATTTGCAATGACTTTTCTCAGAAGATAGCACAAAAGCTTCTAAAAGTTAAAGGAAATTCTTTCCACGAACTGACTGTTAAAATATTTGAAACCCCAAATGCTTATGCTGAAAATACAAGAATATTAAACGAGAATACAGTAATGTAATGAGTGGTGAAAATAAAATAATAGATTCCCATTTACATGGGCTGGTAATAAACGAAATATTTTATTCTATCCAAGGTGAGTCAACAAATGCCGGGCTGCCGTGTGTGTTTGTTAGATTAACATATTGCAATTTACGTTGCGTTTATTGTGATACCGAGTATGCCTTTTATGAAGGTTCGGATATGACAATTGATGAAATTGTAAAGCAGGTAAGCTCATATAATTGCAAATTAGTTGAAATAACCGGTGGTGAACCTTTGGTTCAGGAAAATGTTCATTTACTTATGAAACAATTATGTGATTTAGGTTATGAAGTCATGATTGAAACCGGCGGTTCATTGCCAATCGAGAAAATTGATAAAAGAGTTAAGATAATTATGGACCTGAAAACTCCGTACAGCAAAATGGAGCATAAAAACCGATATAAAAATATTAATTTCCTGAAAGTAACCGATGAAGTAAAGTTTGTCATTGGAAATAAAGACGACTATGGATGGGCAAAAGAAATTATTAAAAAGTATGAATTGACCGGAAAGATCTCACAAGTTTTAATGTCACCGGTCTTCGGAGAAGTTGAAAATATTGACCTTGCCGGCTGGATGTTGAAGGACAAATTGAATAAAGTAAGATTTCAGGTTCAGCTGCATAAATACATATGGAGCCCAGAGACACGGGGAGTCTAAGGAAAGCAATTACGAATTATGAATTTTGAATTAAGAATTAAAACCATAAAACAAAAAAATTATTTCTTGAATCTTTTTTAAAAAACAATGGCAATTAAAGAAAAAGCTATAGTTCTCGTTAGCGGAGGGATGGACTCACTTGTCACCGCAGCAATTGCCGGCCTGAACTATGAGTTTGCGTTTCTCCATTTAAACTACGGACAGCGGACAGAAAAACGTGAGCTAAAAGCATTTAATGATATTGCAAATTATTACAATGTCAAAGAAAGACTTATTGTTGATGTTAAATATCTTTCACAAATCGGCGGTTCATCTTTGACTGATAAAAAGATTGAAGTATCTGAGGCTGATTTAGCACACAATGGAATTCCCACATCCTACGTTCCTTTTAGGAACGCTAATATACTTTCCATTGCAACAAGCTGGGCTGAAGTTATTGAAGCAAAAAAAATATTCATAGGAGCTGTGGAAGAAGATTCAAGCGGCTACCCCGATTGCAGGGAAGTGTTTTACAATGCATTCAATGAATTAATAAAACTTGGAACAAAGCCTGAAACAGATATTGAAATCTTGACTCCAATAATACATATGAAGAAGTTTGAAATAATATTAAAAGGGAGCGAGCTAAGTGTTCCATTTGGGCTTTCATGGTCTTGTTATCAGAATGAGGATATTGCGTGCGGTGTGTGTGATTCCTGCGCGCTGAGACTAAGGGGTTTTCAGCTTGCAGGGCTGGAAGACCCGCTTCCATATAAAATTAAAAAAGATTATAGCAAAATTTTAAACTAAAAATTAAAAGAGGAAAACATGAAACTTAAAATGTCTGCGATATTTATTTTGCTCCTTTCATTTTCAATTTTTTTAAGCTGCGGCAAAAAAGATGATGCAACTAAAACAGATTCAAAGACTACCTCAAAAGATGATGATATTTCCGTTGATAAACCTTTCCATGTAGTGTTTGAAATGAAAAGTGCAGGAGAAAAGGGCATGAATGGGGCTGTTGATGCCTATTATAACGGCAAGAAATGCCGCTCACAAAGCAATGTAACTGTTAACGGCCAAAAGATGACAGCAACAGCATACTATACAGGAGGCGACACTGTTTATATGGTTACTGAGATCGGTGGAATGAAAAACGGGACCAAATTTTCTAAAAATGATTTTGCCAAAAAGGAAGACCAGATTGATGTAACCACATTCAGAGACAAATTAAAAACCATGGAAAAAATAGGCGAAGAGGAAATAATTGGAAAAAAATGTGATATCTATAAAGATAAAGAAGGAAAATACACTATCAGTGTCTATAAAGAAACAATCCCATTAAAATTTGGTACCACTGACGGAAAGACTGTTTTGGTAGCAACCAAATACGAGACTGACGTAAAGGTTACCGATGATATGTTTGTACCACCTGCAGATGTTAAGTTTACAGATATGGGTAATATGATGAAGGACATGAAAGAGATGAAACCAAAGAAACTTGAAAATATGAAAGATAAAATGAAAGAGATGGAAGAACAGATGAAGAAATACAAAAAATAGCCTAAAACAGTGCATTTTTTCTAAATTGAAACTGTGGTAATTCAAAGTTATTTTTGTTAAAGAAAGGGTTATTTTTGAATGAAAATTGCAATATGTATCTCACAGGTGCCTGATACCACTACAAAAGTAAAAATTGGTGCTGATGGAAAGTCAATAGACCCGGCGGGAGTGACATATATCATAAATCCCTATGATGAATTTGCTGTGGAAGCCGCTCTTCAGCTTAAGGAAAAACAGGGCGGAGAGACAATTGCTTTGATAGTTGGAAAAGAAGTTTCGAAAGAAGTAATGCGCAAAGCTTATGCAATGGGAATAGAAAAGGGAATTTTGATAAAAACGGATTTAGAGCTGGATTCCTATGCAGTTGCACGAAACTTAGCGGATGTTTTAAACGAAATAAATCCTGATATCATTATCTGCGGAAAACAATCGATTGATTATGATGACCACCAGGTGGGGAGCCTTGTTGCTGAAATGCTGGGAATCCCTTCCATTAGCGTTGTGGTTGGTTTAACAGTTGAGGGTGGAAAAGTATCGGCAGAAAGAGAAATAGAAGGCGGCAAAGAAGTTGTGGAAGCTGCTTTACCTGTCGTTATAGCCACACAAAGAGGGTTGAACAATCCGCGCTATCCTAACTTGAAAGGCATTATGCAGGCTAAATCAAAACCTATAGAAGAAAGACAGCCTACCTATACCGATAATAAAACAGAAATCTTATCAATGAGTTTGCCAAAACCAAAAGCTAAGGGGAAAATAGTAGGAACAGATGTTTCAGCAGTTCCGGAACTGGTTAAGATGCTGAGAGAGGAGGCGAAGGTAATATAATGGTTAAGATATTGGTATTTGTTGAATCAAGGGACAACAAGATTAAGAATGCAGGCATAGAAGCAGCTTCAAAAGCATACTCCGTATCGAAAGAGCTTGGCGCTGAAGCAGAAGCACTTCTTATCGGGAGCAGTGTAACTAGCATTGCTAATGAACTGGGCGCTTATGGAATTTCAAAAGCCTTCGTTATCGAAGATAGCCGCCTAGAAAAATATTCAACAACAGCATATGCGAAAGCAATCGCAGAGGCTGTAAAAGCAAGAGGTGCAGACATATTGTTTCTTTCTGCAACCGCGATGGGAAAAGATGTTGCTCCGCGCGTAGCTGCAAGGCTTGAAGCAGGATTAGCAGTTGACTGTACTAATCTTAAAATTGAAAATGGTGAAATTATTGCTACACGACCTGTTTATGCCGGAAAAGCTTACATTGACTTGAAAATAAATTCTCCGGTAAAGATATTTTCGTTAAGACCAAATGTTTTCAAGCCTCAAAAATCGGAGAAATCTAATGTTTCAGTTGAAAAACTCGATATTGCTTTTGACGATAAAGATTTTTCATCGCAGGTAAAAGAAGTTGTTGTGAGTTCAGAAAAGCTGGATGTTTCGGAAGCTGATATAGTTGTATCCGGCGGAAGGGGATTAAAGGGCCCGGAACACTTTTACCTTGTCGAAGACCTTGCAAAAGTGTTAGGCGGTGCTGCAGGTGCTTCGCGTGCTATTGTAGATGCAGGCTGGAGACCGCACGGCGACCAGGTGGGGCAAACCGGTAAAACTGTTTCACCTAAGCTTTATATCGCATGCGGTATTAGCGGGGCAATTCAGCATCTTGCGGGCATGTCATCGTCAAAATGCATAGTAGCTATAAACAAAGATAAGGATGCTCCGATATTTCAGGTAGCCGATTACGGGATTGTAGGTGATGTTTTTGAAATACTTCCTGCTTTGACCGAGGAACTAAAAAAAGTAATGGCAAATTAAAAAGTTTAATGAAAGACAGCAATAATTAATGGATAATGATAAAGTACAGGTAGATATTCTGGGGTTAAGTCCAACTCCGGCTCCCGGGGGCGGCGGTTATGCACTGATCCTTAAAGAAATAGGCGGGGAAAGACGTCTCCCCATAATTATTGGGAGCTTTGAAGCACAGCACATTGCGCTTGAGCTGGAAGGAATAAAACCTCCAAGGCCGTTAACGCATGACCTACTAAGGAATATTATAGAACAGCTTGGCTTTTCTATTTCATATGTTTACATTAATGAACTAAGAGACGGGACATTTTTCGCTAAAATTAAAGTAGATGTGGGCAGCATGGAAGAAATTGATTCACGACCCTCCGATGCAATCGCTCTCGCCTTGAAATTTTCTGTTCCTATTTATGTTTCTGAAGAAGTTATGAATGAAGTTGCTTTTATTCCCGATAAGGAAGAAGAGGAGGAAGGTGAAGAGGGAGATATCTTTAAAACTCCGGACACCGGACTTTCTGAGGAAGAAATGGACCCATATACCCGGAAAATGAATAAGCTTCAAACGGACCTTAAAAACGCGATTGAAAACGAGGATTATGAAAAGGCTGCAAGTATTAGAGACGAAATTAAAAGGCTGGAATTAAGCAGGTAGATTTGCCTGCATAAACCCTAAGCAAAGCGAAAGGTCTATTGTTATATTATTTTAATAGAATTTTTAAATTAAATAAATATAAACTACTGCCTGCTCGTTTTTAGCAGGCTTTTTACTATAACCTTATGTAAAGGGATTATTTAAAGCGATTTCTTCACCGCACTCAGAATGAAATTATAGTCCATGTATAATCTAGCCATCGATATAGGAAACAGCAACACTCATGTTGGTTTATTTTCCAATAAGCTTATTCATTCTGCTACTTTCCAAACGCATAATAACACTTTGATTAAGGAAGCAGATACAGCCCTCTCTAAGATAAATAACCGGGATATAAGTTCGTGTGCGATTTCGTCTGTAGTTCCGAATGCGGAGAAATTCTGGATTCAGTATGTTGAAATAAAATTTAAAACACTCCCACTAATTATTAATAGTTCAATAAAGTTACCAATCAAGATAAAAGTAAATAATAGCGCCTCTTTGGGTGCTGATAGAATCTGTAACGCTTTATATGGTTATGAGTTTTTTAAAAGAAAACAAAATGTAATTGTAATTGATATGGGCACTGCAACTACCTTTAATGTAGTGTTAAGAAACGGAGATTTTATAGGCGGAATTATTGCTGCGGGGCTTGGGACCTCGGCAAAATCATTAAATATTCATACAGGTAAATTACCTTTGCTGAATAAGGAAAATTTAGCATTTCCAAAATCTGTTATAGGGAATGATACTAAAACAGCTATTCAATCGGGATTAATGAATTCAGTTCTTTACTCTATTGAAGGTATTATTGGAGCTATTAAAAAAGAAACTAAAAGAGACTATAAAGTAATTATAAGCGGCGGACTGGCTAATTTGTTTACGAAAAAATTTAATTTTAAACCGGTTCATATAGAAAACAGTGTTTTGGAGGGATTAAACCTGATAATGAAATATAAAGCAAGTAGCAAATGAAGGTCTTAACTGAACAAATACAGGTAAGCACAAACGGAAATTGTGATATTGTTGATATAACAAGAGAAGTCAGAGAAATTTTACATGAATCGCGCCTGAAACAGGGGAATGTGAATGTTTCTGTAATCGGTTCGACAGCTTCTATCAGTACTATTGAATATGAACCAGGCTTGAAAAGAGACCTTCCCGAAGTACTCGATAAATTGATTCCATCGGCGAAAAGGTATCATCATAATGATACCTGGGGTGATAATAACGGCCATGCGCATTTGAGGTCAACGATTATCGGGACATCAAAAAGTATTCCATTTGCAAAGGGAGACCTTTTATTGGGTACATGGCAGCAAATTGTAATAATAGATTTTGATGACAGGCCAAGACAAAGAAAAATTGTGGTTCAGATAATGGGAGAATGAATAAAAAAACATCAAACCTCTTACTTTTTTCGATTGTAATAATATTTTTATCCCTCCGTTTAGCCTTCATTACACAAAAAAATCTGTGGTTTGATGAGATATTTTCATGGAATTTAACCCTTGGTTCATTTTATGAGATACTGGTACGAACGTCCAATGACATTCATCCGCCTTTATACTATTTTGTCCTAAAAGTATGGAACTATGTTGTCGGTGATTCTGTACTTTCAATGAGATTACTCTCAGCTATTTTTTCCACAGCAACACTATTTTTTGTTTATCCTCTCAGTAAGAAAATTCTTGACCGGTATTACAGTTATTTATTTTTAGTTTTATTTGCTGTAAACCCCCTAAACATATTTTATTCACAGGAAGTGCGTATGTCGGCAATGAATTTGTTTTTAAATGCCGGGGCTGTTTATTTTTTGCTTAAAATAATTGAAAGGGAGCAGCTATGGAAGTTATACTTTAAACAATCTGACATTTATTTTTATATACTGTTTTGTACGCTGGCTTTATATACACATTATTTTTCATTTTTTATTTTTGTAGTTGAGATAATTTTTGCTTTGTTTGTACGACGATCCGGAGCCGGACGAACAAAAGTATACCTTATGGCAATATCCGGAGTTTTACTTCTTTATCTGGCATGGATTCCTACCTTTTTAGAACAAATAACGAGGGGGCAATCATGGCGAAGCATGCAGGATTTAACTTCGGCTGGATACCAGTTAATTAATTTTATTAAAGATATTAACCTTGGGTTATATTATCATTACACCAACCTGCAAATTGTATCTTACATTTCAATATTTCTAATTGTTATTTACCTGGCAGCTTCCGTAATGTCATTTCCGGTAAAACTACAATCAACTGATTTTTTGATATTTTTGCTTGTTATTATTCCCGTTTTACAGGGTTTAATCATTTCTGTCCGGCAGAAAGTTGAGTTTTATAGGTACCTTAGTATCATTATCCCATTTGTGTTAATTTTTATTATTAACGGTATTTCAAAAAT
>DASXTZ010000129.1:0-3971 GCA_036505135.1 Ignavibacteria bacterium | reverse complement strand
TAATCTTTCAAGTTCATCTTCAGTTTCTATTTTATAAAAATCAGCTAAAATACTATACAGCTGATTTTTGCGTTCAAACTCTGTGCGCGTTTGCAGATATTTATCAAGCGGAATAACATAAGGCACTTTAACTTGTTCACTCTCAAATGTTTCTGCTATGACAACATTATTCAAAGAATCAAAAGAGAGTTTATATTCCACCATGTTTGACCTGTTAAGAAGCAGGGGGTGTATTTTTTCTCCAAGTCCCGTTACTGGTCTATCTTCCCGTTCATATTTAAAATATTTTATTCTTGCAGTGGAATCGACCGCTATTTTAATTTTAGTAGTATCAGCTATTTTACTGGTATCGGTAAACGAGAAACCGGTATCAATTAAGACCTGGTATTTAGATCGGTCACGCCCCTGTGAGTAGGATTGATTGCAAAGGCTGAACAATAGTGTTAAAACTATTGCAATGGATAAAATATTTTTTTTTGAAGAAAGTATAGTCCTGATATTAAGCAAATTTACACTAAATAAGCCGTATTTTCTTATACCATAGGCAATTAATTACATTTAGTTGTGTAATTTTATATTGAATGGATAATTAATGCAATACAAAAATTTAAAAACATTCTTTTACCAAAGGATATAGGTACTTAACTATCAATTCCTTGTTTATTTTTCATAATAATGCTATTTTTGTTAGATTTATTTAACCTGTTTTAGAGAAGGGGGTTTTGACTTCGAACCAGACATTGCTATCATCTCATCGGGCCGAAATGGCAGGATAAGCGGTAAAGTACTGGTCCTAAACCAGAATTATGAAGCTATGAGTATTTGTAATGTCCAGCGTGCAATTGTTCTTTTATTTTTGGGTAAAGCTGAGCTTATTGCTGCTAAAGATTCAAAGCTGATACGGTCTGTTCATCGCGCAATGCCGTTTCCTACAATTGTTAGGCTACGGATTTATATAAGAGTTCCTTATAAAAAGATAGTTCTATCAAGGAAGAATATATTAAGACGAGACCATCATAAATGCCAATATTGCCATAGGGCAGATTTACCATTAACAATTGATCACATCATCCCTAAATCAAAAGGCGGAGATGACAGCTGGGAAAATCTGATTGCCGCCTGCGTTAGATGCAACAATAAAAAAGGCGACCGTTCACCTGAAGATTCTGGAATGCACCTTATAAAAAAACCGACAAAGCCTTCGCACATAACTTTCATGAAGCATTTTGTTGGTAAAATTGATGAAGAATGGAAACCATATTTATTTATGAACTGATTAAATTGCGAGCGCAAGCGAAGCAATCTCTTTCGAGGTCATTCTATTGAGAATTTTTAATGAAATTATAGAATTTGGATTCCCGCTTACGCGGGAATGAAAAACATGCTGGAATACAAACTTTATATTGATGGTAAATTTACCGACGCTGCAGGCGGTGGAACGTTTGACTCAATTAATCCCTCCAACAGAAGTGTCTTCGCAAGAATAGCAAAAGCAACCGTAACGGATACACACAATGCAATTAATGCAGCTCGCAAAGCTTTTGATTCCGGTGTGTGGAGCTTAAAACCCCGCGAGGAACGAAGCAATATCATAAAACAAATTGCAGATAAGGTTAAAGAAAGCTCTCCGAATCTGCAGCACCTTGAAATTCAGGACTCGGGCTCAACCTTTAAAAAATCCAAAGATGATATGTACCTTGCTTACAGGGCCGGTAGTACTTTTGCAAAGCTTGCATTGGTTGACCTGAACGAGCAGCTGGATATTTCAAAAGAAGGTGTTAGCAAAAATATTCTGGTAAGAGAACCTGTTGGGGTTGTTTCAGCAATTATACCGTGGAATTTCCCCCTGCAAATGGCTATGTGGAAAATTGCTCCCGCACTTGCTGCAGGATGCACAATAGTTTTAAAACCCGCCCCGGAAACTTCAGTGACTGCATTAGAGCTGGCAAAACTTATTGACCAAACCGACCTTCCAAAAGGAGTTGTAAACATTATAACCGGTGACGCGGAAATAGGTGAAGAAATGGTTACAAGCCACCTTGTAGATAAAGTTGCCTTTACAGGGTCAACTGAAGTTGGAAAGCATGTTATGTATTTTGCAAGTGTGACTATGAAAAAGATAACGCTTGAGCTTGGCGGCAAATCGGCAAACATTATACTTGACGATGCAGACCTTGATTTGGCAGTCGATGGTTCGGCATATGCCTGTTACTTTCACCAGGGCCAATGCTGCGTAGCGGGCACAAGACTTATCCTGACAGATAAAATTTACGATGAAGTTGTTGACAGGCTGAAAACTAAGCTGGCAAAGATGAAAATTGGCGATCCAATGGATAAAGATACAGATATAGGTCCTTTAGTATCCGATAAACAGCAGAAAAGAGTCTTAGATTATATTGAAATTGGGAAGAAAGAAGGCGCTAAGCTCGCTTATGGCGGCCGAATACCTAAAGGGTTTGAACAGGGATGCTATGTTGAGCCTACTTTGTTTGTAGATGCATCAAATGATATGAGGATTGCTCAGGAAGAAATTTTCGGACCTGTTCTTGCCGTTATTAAGGCCAATGACGAAAATGATGCTGTCAGAATAGCAAACGCCTCAAGCTACGGTTTGGCGGGGGGAGTCTGGTCACGCGATAGCGAAAAAGCATTGCAGGTTGCAAACAGGCTTCGTGCCGGGACAGTTTGGGTTAACGAGTGGCATTTGCTGAATGATAAAGCGCCCTTCGGCGGATACAAGCAAAGCGGTATCGGAAGAGAGCTTGGGCTGGAAGGCTTAAAAGCTTATACTGAATTAAAGCATATACACATTGACGAAATACTTGACAGAAAAAAGAAATTCTGGTATAACGTGACCGTGCCAGAAGGTTAATAAGGTTAATATTGACTTTGAGCGATGCAAAAGATTTTGTGTTATTAAAGTTAAAACTAGGACGAATAGCAGATTGACATATTCTACGTAAAGGATTACAACAATGATTAAGACTGATAGAATAACTACCCCTGTTGATCAGAATGTAGTTGGATGCAAAATAAAAGAAAGCAAGCTTCCCAGTGTTGGGAAGGCTTCCATCAGAGAAATCCTTGCGCTGATTAACTCAATCGAAAAAGAAACAGGTGTAAAATATATCCGCATGGAAATGGGTATCCCGGGATTGAAAGCCTGCAATATAGGTATCGAAGCCGAAATTGCTGCATTGAAAACCGGAATTGCTAACACGTATCCAAACATCGAAGGCGTTCCTTTATTCAAGAGAGAAATATCAAGATTCATTTCTCTTTTTCTAGATATTAACGTTCCCGAAAATTGCTGCATTCCCTGCACCGGCTCAACCAACGGGAGCTTTATTTCCTTCATTACAATTTCAAGAATTCACGAAAATAAAAACTGCACGTTATTTCTTGATCCCGGTTTTCCTGTACACAAGCAGCAGCTTAAAGTTCTTGGCTTACCTCAAAAAAGCCTTGATGTTTATGATTATAGGGGAGATAAGCTCAAAAATAAGCTCGAAGAAATATTATCCGAAGGGAATGTTTCTTCGTTGTTATACTCTAATCCTAATAATCCGGCATGGATATGCTTTACAGTTAAGGAGCTCAAAATAATCGGCGAGCTTTGCACAAAGTATGACGTAATTGTTATGGAAGACCTTGCATACTTTAATATGGATTTCAGAGTTGACCATTCAAAGCCGGGTGAACCGCCGTTTCAGCCAACAGTTGCTAAGTATACCGATAATTATATATTATTGATTTCAAGCTCGAAGATATTCAGTTATGCAGGGCAGCGGATTGGCTCTGTAGCAGTTTCTGAAAAATTATTCAAACGTGAATACCCGGATTTATTACGATACTATACAAGCTCAAATTTCGGGCATTCACTTATATATGGAACAGCATATGCAGTTTCTGCAGGTATAACACATTCTACACAATTCGCACTTGCTGCAATGCTTAAAGCAGCCAACGAT
>DASXTZ010000128.1:0-9265 GCA_036505135.1 Ignavibacteria bacterium | reverse complement strand
TTGAAGACCACAGGGTTAACACTATAATAGGTTTAGCTTTTCTTGTAATATGGATATTATCAATCTTCTTATTTAAACAAGCTTAAAAAGTTGCTTCTCACCCAATAGATGTAGTCCCTTTTTCATCCTTATGTCCTATTGTTTTATCTTCAATACCTCCGTAGGTTAGTAGTAATCCAAAAGAATTAAAAGAAAGAAAAAATTGAAAAAAATAAAATCGATAACAATTTTGTTTACAATGTGCTTCCTTGTAATTGGCAGTCTTGTTGCACAGTCAAAAGGTGTTAGCATTTCAGATTTATATGATAATTCGGTTTATTTATCGCAGTCGACTCCTGGTACGATGATTCCCGGTCAAAGTTACGGTGTTTCAGTTACTATGAAGAATATTGGCCGAAGTACCTGGCATCAGGGTGATTACAGTCTTAAGTTAACAAATATTATTGAATCAGCAGAGAAAACCTGGTCTATTAACAGTGTTAATGTGAATTCAACTGTAAGTCCCGGCAGCGAAGTTGTTTTTAATTTCACAATTATAGCGCCTGTTAACGGCAGCTATAACATGCAATGGCAGATGGCAAACGGAAATGCTTTCTTCGGTGAGCCGAGTATTAGTGTTCCTGTAAGGGTTTCATCAGGTACTGACATATACGCAGAGAAACCAAATTATATAGAAAATAATGCTTTATTCATTTCTCAAAAAGGCTATTCTGAAATGGAAACCGGACTAACTTATGATATGACTGTAACGATGAAAAATACGGGAAGTACAACATGGAAACCCGGAGAATATAAGCTTAAAGTTTCCACTAAAGGAGCGGATAATACACTGGGCGCATGGGCAGTTGCAAATGTTGAGCTTTCGGATAATGTAACAGCAGGCTCGGAAGTGGTATTTAGCTTTAAAGTAACCGCTCCAAATAAATCCGGTGTTTATAATCTTCAATGCCAGCTTGTAAAGGACGGTACATTTTTTGGTATGCCTACAACCAATATAGTTGTAAACGTAAATTAATATACACAATTAGTATTGAAGTTATCCCCAAAACGGGGATAACTTTTTTATAAAGTATCATACCACAGGATTTGGATAATATTACAGGGATAGGACCCAGACAAATTATAATTTGATCGATGGCTTAGTAAAAATAAACAAAAACGCTCTATTTTACCGGATTAAGACTTCCCCCTAGTTTTGATCCGGACTTAGGGCGTTTGTTTAAAGCTAAAAAATTTATTGACGTTTCGATACACTTAATGTACAGAAAACTTAAACTATCAAACACTATTTGATTAGTATGATAATTAATCTTATAGCAGGAATATTAACAGGATTTATTGTTTCAATACCTCCGGTTGGACCCATTGCTTTTGCTATGATTTCTAAAGGTTTTAAAAATGAGGTAAGAGAAGGCAGGGCAATTGCCTTTGGCGCTGCATTCATGGATTTCTTATATTGTCTTATAGCTTTCGCCGGAATCACTTTGATTATTTCCTTTTTCCCATTAGCTGCATCTGATTTTTATGCTGCAAATACTTATTTGATAGAAATAGTGCTGACTTTTTCCGGATGCGTTATTGTTATTATTTACGGCCTGAAAGTTATGCGATCAAAGATTACATACGATAAGCTGGAAGCAGAAGGATCTGCTAAATATAATTCAGCTTTTGCAAGGGCAAATAAGCTGAGTGAAAAAGCAAAGAACATGGCAAAACATCTTAAAGTTCCGGAAATTAATAAGTCAAATTTATTTGGATTATTCTTTATGGGGGTCCTGTTATGCCTGTCTTCGCTGACTCTGCCTGCTTCATGGATTGCTCTTGTTGGATATTTAAAAGGATTTGGTTTTCTAAATTCTTCTGTTCTTGGCGGGCTTTTATTTTCAATAGGAGCGTTTGCAGGAACACTAGCGTGGTTCTATACACTGTTAAAGTTAATAACCGGTAATAAGAAACGAATTAATCAGGCAACTGTAAACAAACTTAATATAATTGCCGGAATAATATTATTAATCCTTGGCGTTATTCTATTTGTAAAAGCTGCTATCTCTCTTTTTTATTTTTTGTAGATTTTGCATTTAAATCAATGTTAATGTTCAAATTACCATTGAATAGTAAAAAGATTTAATATTCCTATAACATAATTTATTTGCTCAATCTAAGCTTCTAACTCAAAAGATGTAGTCCCTTTTTCATCCCTTTGTATAATTGACTTACCTTTAATCTCTTTGTAGCTTTGTCTTAATAAGAAAAATGATTTTGATTAAATAAATTAAAAAAAAATGTCTCTAAAAAAAATAAATGGGTTTTTTATTAGCTTTCTATTGGGAGGTGCAATTGGCAGCGTCATTGCTTTGTTATATGCGCCAAAATCGGGAAAACTTTTAAGAAATGATATAAGCAAAAAAACAGACCAGCTAATTGAAGAAGGCAAGAAAATGTCTTTTGACTCGTTGAATGAGGTTAAGGAAAAAGCTGAAAGTACTCTTGACAGCGCTAATGAATTTTTAAATACGGGAATGGAAAAGATTACGCGTAAAACAGAAAAATTAAAAGATGCTTTAAAATCCCAGGGTTGATACATACAATGATGAAAGAGAAATCCGGAAATAATTAAAGCAGTTCATTTATGGAAGATGTTGAAAATACTCACAGACAAAGAAAATGAAGAAAACGGGAATTTTTCCTCTATAATGTTGGACGTCACTTTAGTAACTGCAGAGATTTTATCTCTGCAGTTCTAAAGTAAAATAGCAAATTTTTTAAGTAATTAAATTTATAAGGAGATAAATCATGTTGTGGACAATTATTTTAATTCTTGTAGTACTCTGGGTGGTTGGGCTGGTTAGTTCTTATACAATGGGCGGATTTATTCATGTCCTGTTAGTCGTTGCTGTAATAATCTTGATTTATAATCTTGTTACAGGCAGAAGAAGCGTTTAGTAACATTCAAAAGCGGTTCGAAATTGAAACAAACTATCTCAAAGGAGTGTAATTAAATGAATACGTCAACGAAAATAACTCTGATTATAGTGTTATTTGTAACAATAACATTTCTTCTTCTTTTTATCAGCGGGATGATATCAGAACCTATGGATAATAGATGGATGATGGGGAAATAACATCATGAACCGGACTGAATAATAAAATTTTTGCAAATAACAGTTATTAAAGAAGGTAATCTAATGGATGCAAAATTAAGAATGACCCTGATAGTTTCGTTTGTCGTTGTGATATTGCTATTCCTGCTTTTCAGCAGCATGGTGATAACCGGGGCATTGGCTAACGGCGGGATGATGGGCAACGGGAGGATGGAAGGAATCAGCTGGATGTGGATTCCTACAGCCTTATCTCTCGGGCTTGTTTTCATGATTGGGTGGGCAGCTTTCTCAAAGAACGCGAAGAAAGTAAAGACATCATAATTGAACTGTTTTGTTCCAAAAAGGACAAACCGGTTAAATTAACCAGGTTAAAAAACTTGGTTGTCATAATGTAAATATAAAATATTTAACAATTTAGTGTTATAAAAAGTATTAAGATTTAAAGTGAAAAAAATTCGATTAATAATCATAGAAGATAACAAGCTTTTGCGGGAAGGTATCGGGGTAATGATCAAAGAGCAAAACGATATCAAGTTAGTAGGTGCTTTAGGAGATAAAATAAAAGTTCATGATAAAATTCGGGATTTGAAGCCGAACGTAATACTTTTGGATCTCGGGTTAGTAAATCAAAACAGTCTTGAACTTGTAAAATCTCTTAAAAAGAAATTTCCGGAACTAAAAATGATAGTAATGGATCTTCTCCCTATTCAATCTGATATAATAAAATTTATTGAAGAAGGGATATCAGGGTTTATACTCAAAGATGCAACTACTGAAGATTTTATGAACACCATAAGGGCGGTTGCAAAAGGAAATAAGATATTTCCTTCCCAGATGCATGGTTCGCTATTTTCAGAGATTGTCGATAATGCCGTAAATGAGCTTCTGGATTCAAAACTGATTGAATCAATCCGCATGACAGAAAATGAGAAAAAAATAATTAAGTTCATTTCAGCAGGATTTACTGATAAACAAATTGCAAAAAAACTTCGTCTGCCCGTTTATATTGTGAAGGGGCACATAGCTAATATCCTTGAAAAAATGTCACTGAACACGAGGGTACAAATTGCTGTTTATAGAAATTCCGGAGAAGACTCTGTTAATTCTTCTGACGTTAAGCCAAAGAAAGCCAAAATATTGAAGCAGAACAGAACTAAGCTTACCATACTTCGTGATGGTACGTATAACGGAAAAATTAAGTAAGCAATGTTAGGCAGAACCTTACGGTTAGATGTAAAGAGGTCAGGCGAGTGCGCATAATCCGGAAAATTACTTATTAAATACATATTTAATTAATTTGAGGTCATTTTTAAAGTAAAATTTTCTCAATCTAAAGATGTAGTTCCAATTTCAATCTAATGGTTAATTGTATTTTTTTTAGTATGTAGGTAGCTTTGTCACAGATAATAACTAAATTAATAAGTGAAATAAAAAAATGGGAAAAAGTTTTACATTAGCAGAAGCAAAAGGGGTTGGCAACCGGATAGGTGTTAACTGGACTAAATACAATCTTGAACAATTCAGGATTGGGCTTGGGGTCGAGCTTGAACATGGAATGATTAACCCGGCAACAAATGTGACTAATGATAATTTAGAAATAACGGGAAAAATTGCGCTGGCCCATTTAAATGAATTTCCGGATTATTACGAGAGACTGGAAAAAATGGAGAATAAGCAAAATAAACCAACCGGGCATACCTGTATACACTATGCAATTGATACTTCGATTGATAGTATAGTAGACCCCCCTTTCACCGAAACTTATCAATGCGGCTATAACGAAAACAGAAGAGAAGACAATAAGCTGATGTTGGATGATTGAATTACAATTAAATAATAATATAAAAAGTTTAATGATAAATAAGATTTGCTTCAAATTTATTATTCTTTCCTCCGTCCTGCCCCTTCTCCTTCGGGGCAGGCATTTTTTTATTGGAAAAAAATATAGAAAATTAAGTAATAACAAGAATTGAAAATTGGAAAACAAGACCTATGAATTTTAGAATAATAAATAATTTTTATTTAATTAGTTTAGAGGCAGTAAATCCCTAACTCAAAGGATGTAGTTCCAATTTCATACTATTGGCTGATTGTATTAACTTAAATATGTAGGTAGCTTTGTTACAGGTAAACAATTTATAAATTTAAAGGAGATTTAAAAGATGAAAAAAATAAGTACAGTAGTTGCATTATTAGTTTTAATATTTATAGTTACCGGCTTAAAAGCTCAAACTTATCCCGTTCCAAAATTTGCAATTCATGTTTATGGAGGGTACACGTTACCTCTTCCTGATTTAAAAGGCGTATTTCCGGGTGATATACAATCAGGAAAAAACCCAACTCCGTATTTTTTAAAGAACGGGTTTAACTTCGGATTAGATGGTAAATATTTTATTGATAAGAGAAGAACATTCGGAGTTATGTTAGCTTTAACATATTCAATGTTAAGCAGCGGTGACGTTGGATTATCCGATTCGACATATGGAACAGGTACCTTTAGAACAAATATGAATATAATTACAATCGGTGTTGGGGCAGAATACGATTTCGCACCGAAAAGACCTGCAAATCCATTTGTTAATGTTCAATTCACTACTAATATTTTCGGCGGTAACACTAAATTTGATCAAAGCGGCGGTTCTGTTCCAAGTTCTGCAATGGATATGACATCAGCAGTAAGGTTTGGAGCACAGTTTGGAGCTGGCGTAGATGTGAAGTTAAGCAGGAACATTGGTGTTATTATAGGCGGAAGATATGCTTATGCAAACTTATTTGCTAAAGATTCAGATACCAGCGTAAGCACTACTTCTTATGCTTTAAATGACGCAGAAACCACAACTATGAAATCAAAGAAAATAGTATACTTGCAGTTCTTTGCAGGAATGAGTTTTTATTTTGGTCAGAAACCTAAACCGGTAGTAAAAAAATAAGTTTCACAGATATAAACAAATGTTTTAAAAAGGAGTCCAAAAGACTCCTTTTTCTTTTAAAAAAATCCTATTAATGACAGTGATTCGTTTTGTTCCTTTAGGACGGGGAGTTATTTTAATAATAATACATTTTGCCAGGGCAACTCTCACGAATAATTCTTTGAACAACTATAATATAGGATTCATTAATAAAAACTCAATTAAAGTGCATTAATGGTCATTTTATGCGTAATCTCCTAAGCCCTAAGGGTGTAGTTCTTATTTCATCCTGTTGGCTGATTGTATTAACTCCGGTTTGTACGTAGCTTAGTAACAGAAATAAATTAAATTATATAGGAATTGAAAAAAATAAATCACAATAGTTGCAGCATGCAATTCTTTGAGGAAATAAGTTTTTACTTTGGCCTGAAAAGCAGAATATTAAAAAATGATTTTCCCCGGCTTAAGTAAACTTACAAGGGGAGTTCAAAGACTCCCTTTTTTTAAAAATATAAAAGTTTTAGAAATTAAAAAATTAAATAAAAGAAAAAAAAATGAAAACAACAATTTATTCAATGATATTTTTATTGTGTCTTATAGTTTCCTCACAAGGACAGTTAAAAGAACATGATAATTTAATGGGCGGTACACTGGGATTCTGGGCACGCAATAGTTCACCCACGTTCGGCTTTAATTATGAGAACCAGCTTACACAGGCAGGTATCGGAACTATAGGTGTAGGAGCCCTGCTCAGGTATTCAAGTTTTAATAATGAGCCGGAAAGATTTTCGAATACATTTATAGGCGGACAGGCAAACTATAACTTTAATCAAATAGGAACCGGAAAATTTGTTCCGTTTGCCGGTATAGTTTTGGGATTTTATTCTTCTTCACCAAACGGCAGTTCGTTAAAACAAAACGGCTTATGGACCTGGGGACAGGCAGGAATGAGATATTTCTTTAGTCCGGCTGTTGCAGGAGTAGTAAGATTTGGCCTTGGGAATTTTAACTTTAACGCATTAGAGCTTGGCGTAGATTTTAAGTTTTAAAAAATAAAATGAATTATAAGAAAGAAGTATAAATATGAAAAGTAAACTTATTTTAAGGACAATGGGATTATTAATACTGATGGCTTCATTGTTCGTGTTTTTTTCCTGTTCAAAGTCGGCAGATGGAAATTTGACCGAGAAAGAGCAGCAGGACAAAAATTTGGTAGCATCCTCAATTGATAATAAGGATTTTACAGAATCGGATGAAGACCTTACCTCGGTTGATTACAAAGAATTTTATGACCAGCTTTCCCCTCACGGCGAGTGGGTACAGGTAAAACCTGAAGAAATTGGTCTGCAGTCTAAAACGGCTTTATCTAAAAGTAACAATAGTTTTTCGCTTTCAAACCTGCTTGGTATTAAAAATGCTTATGCAGAATCCGATGTGAACGTAGATTTAGTTTACGTGTGGAAACCCTCGGCTGATTTAGGTGTAACCATGGTTGCTGGGGAAGCTCCTGTATATAGGCCTTATTCCAACGGACAATGGATTAATACCGATGCCGGATGGTATTTTAAGGCAGCCACGCCAGTAGAAGAAACAGTATCGCATTACGGCAGGTGGGTGAATTCACCTACAGCCGGCTGGTTGTGGGTACCCGGAAGAGTATGGGCTCCGGCGTGGGTAGACTGGAAGCAAAACGATACTTACGTATCATGGGCTCCATTACCGCCCTCGGTTTATCTGGTCAACGGTATTATGAGCACTCCTGTTATTAATGAAAACTACTATGTCATTGTTGAAAGAAAATATTTTCTTGAACCAAGCCTGTACAAATACAATACTGTTTACTATAATGACGGCAGCAGGATTTTGGTCAGTGAAATGACAGGAACTGATGGTATAGTTGTTGTCAATAATACAATAATAAACAGAGGACCCGATGTGAACATAATTCAAACTATATATGGCAGAAATATTGAATTGGTAAAGATTCAGCAGGTTAGAAATTTTAAGGATGCCAGGTATTCTGATAAGGACTATTATGTTTATAACCAGGATTTTAAAAGATATAAAAATAAAGAAAATAAAAAATTTACAATAAACGAGCCAAAATCTTTTAAGAAGTATGATCAATGGAAAGTAGCAAAATCTGAGGGAAAAGAACTAAAGAAAGAAGAAAAAGAAATCAGAAAAGAAAATAAAGGCAACGATAACAGCAAGAAATATAATGAAAACAATAACGGCAGGAAATTTAATAGCAATGATAACGATATGAAACAGGGTAACAATAGCGATAAGAAGCAAAACGGCAATGATAACGGTAAGAAATACAATGACAATAATGGCCAGAAGTATGATGGAAACGGAAAAGGTAACAAAAATAATGGCGATAATAAAGGTGGCAAAAATAATGGCGATAATAAAGGAAAAGGAAAGAATAAATGATTATGCAAAAATTAAAAGTTTTTAAAAAGAAAAAGGAATAAAAATATAAATGAAAAAGAAAAATTTGAAACACAAAATCAGTGCGCTGATTTTAACGGCATTAATTTCAACGGCAGGATTCTTTGGCTGCAGTGATTCAACAGTTGCGCCTCAGGCTGATAACCTGAGCTTTAGCATAATGAGCTCAACGGATTCCATAGGTGATTCACAAAACATTTTAGTACTGGACACAGTAAAAATATTAATAAAAGACATAAAACTAAATGTTGCAAACAACAATGAGGATTTAAAAAACTTTAAAGTAGGGCCGTTCGTTCTATTTCTCAACCTATCCTCAAGTATCAATTATATAAGTACGGCAATAATCCCAGCCGGTTCATATGATAAGGTTAAATTTGAAGTGCATAAATTAGAAGATATCGAAGCTATCCCGGACCCTGAGTTTGCAGATGCAAACGGCAGATATTCCGTTATAGTTAAAGGCTGGTATCTTGGAAACTATTTTGTTTATAAGTCCAGCAAGTCAGCTCATCAGATACTGCACTTTCCGATCAATGTTCCAATCACCGCAGCAGCGTTATCGAACGTTACTATGGTTGTAAGGCCATACATCTGGTTTATTAATACTTCAACGAACCTGTATATGGATCCTAATGACCCGGCAAATGTAGACAACATTGATAACAACATAAAAGATAATATCAAAAACAATTTCAAAGCATTCAAAGATAACGACAGGAATGGGTTACCCGATTAATTTGGGATAAATATTATAAGGGGCTATTTATTATAGCCTCTTTTTTTTGACCTGAATTT
>DASXTZ010000127.1:0-2551 GCA_036505135.1 Ignavibacteria bacterium | reverse complement strand
CATTTCCTTTTCTTCTTGTCGACCATTGTAACAGCATATTCAAATCCGGCTCCAATATATGGAATCCTTAAGAATATTTCCGAGCTGCCCGGCCCCGATGGAGGAATGTAGTTATTAGGAGAGGGATAACCATTGTTAATAACATTTTCCTTTATATAAGCGGTGGAATTGTCATCATTTTGTAATTGAGTGTAACCCAATGTCACATATGGCCTGTATTGGCCGCGCGGACCTAATCCGAATTTAAAATTAAACTGAGCGCCAAAGCCAACTTTGGTTCCATAGTTTTGAAAGGAAATAAACTCTCCTATGTTATTTCCTTTCGCTTCCTGCAACGGTAATGAATAACCGCCTGCAATATCAATCGTAAATAACGGTGATTTCCAGCCTACTGATTTTTTGACCTGGGCATTAATTGTTCCAAGCCCAAAGAAAGACAGCAGTAAAATTAGAACAGTAAATTTATATAACCTCATTGTTTTCCCCCTTAATTTAAAATATTGTTCTACTCTAAATTACATCATTTTTTAAAAAAATACAAACCCTGCCCTGAGCGAAGCGAAGGCCTCATTAGCAATAAGAATTAAACAATGAGCAATAATAAAAAACTTCAGCCACTAATTATCACTAATTCCGCTAATTATACCCAATAAATTAATAACAATTAAGCAAGGATACGATAAGAATTGTTGGTGAAGAGGCTTTTTAAGATAATAAAAGCGCCCCAATGAACATCGGGGCGCTTTAAACTTCACACACCTAGTAATTTACTACAATATTTTGCTTAAATCCGTGTTTTTGTAATTCTCATCTTTAATGTAGTTCAGCATTTTTTTAAATTCACTTGTCTTAAAATATCCCGGTAAATTTTTCATTTTAACCTTATCATACTCATATTCAATAACCTTACCATTTGGCTCTAAAAATACCGTTGTCGGATAGCCTGTTACTTCAAAATAAACCGCAAGATCACTTTCAGTATATTCCTTGCCGTTATATTTTATTTTTCCAGAGCCTTCTGCATTAAGCCTGACAAAAATAAAATCGTCCTCTATAATTTCTTTTATTTCCTTGTTGCTATATGCTTCGGCATCCATTTTTTTGCACCATCCGCACCAATCTGTATAAACATCCACAATTATTTTCTTATCTTCCTGCTTTGCCAGTTTCAGCAAACCTTCAAAAGTGCGTGATTGGGCATGAGAATTTTCCCCTATTATTGCAATAATTGCAATCAATATCGAAATTTTGATTATTTTAAACATTTCCCCCCTATATTATACATAATTAAAACTGCTAATGAACAACCTTAGTTCCGCTGTTTAAAAACATCATTAGCTTATGGTAAACTTCTTCTGCTCCCAGTTCAGTCATGCATTTGTGCTGGTATGGGCAATCCTCCAGGCATGTTAAATTACATCCAAGGCATTTTAATGATTCATTTCTGAGGACAATGGAATTACTGCTTAGCGGCCCCTGAAGCTTTGGATTAGTTGGCCCGAAAATTGCAACAGTGTTGACACCAAGAACCCATGCTATATGCATAGGTCCAGTATCATTGGTAATGAATGCATCGCACTTTTCCATCAGTGCACCCATATATTTCAGATTTACTTCGGGAATTAAAATTGCATTTTCCCCGATAGCTTCCTTTATTATTTCAGCTTCCTTTTTTTCTTTTTCCCTGCCCCAGAATATCAGAACTTTGTAATTACGGCTGAGCTTTTTTCCTAACTCTATAAATTTTTCTTTATACCAAACTTTAGTGGGCCACGTACCTGAAGGATTTATACCAATGACATTAAAACCCCTTAAATTGTTTTCGTCAAAAAAAATCTCAGCAAATTCCTTATGAATAGCATTCAAAATAAATCTTGGCCGCTTTGAAATAATTTCAAGCCCTAATCTTCTTAAGCTGTTAAGGTTGAATTCAATATTATGGGCTTCTTCCTTCAGCCGGTCTACCTTAATATTATAAGCGAAACGCCTCCAGTTAAATTTATATCCAACCCTGTATTTTGCATCGACGAAATACGTAATGATAGCCGTCCTGGGGTTTCCGAATAAATCTATTACAAGATCATAGTTCTGTTTGCTTAGATGCTTAATTAAGAATCCCGTACTGTCATATTTCAGATCATATGTGAGAACCTTGGTTAAAAAGGGATTATCTGTTAATACTTCCTTGCAATACTTTTGAGTTAAAAAATTTATTTCAGCATCGGGAAAGTTATGCCTCAGGTTCTCTATAACAGGTGTTGAAAGCAAAACGTCGCCTATGGCAGCAGGTTTTATTACAAGTATTTTATTTACCTTTGATTTATCGAACTTTCCCATAGGGACTCTTACGGATCAATATGTTCCAAAATTATAAAATTGTTTTCTTTGGGCTGGCCTATTTGTCTCCCTTTGGAAGAATCTAAAGTACCTTCATAATATTTATCTTTGTATTCAAATTCACATAAATCATATAAGACACATTTTCCGCATAAAGGATTTCTTGACCTGCAAATTTTCCTTCCATATCTTATAAAAAGAGTATTGAGAAGAA
>DASXTZ010000126.1:0-2812 GCA_036505135.1 Ignavibacteria bacterium | reverse complement strand
TGTTATTGATGTGTATAGCCTTATCTGCTTATGCACAATTTACCTTTGTAAGAATTGATCCGGCTGTTGTTTACGGACCGGCTGACGGGCAAATCAAAAGCCATGGTGTTGTAAGAAATACGACCGGCTCAAATATTACTTTGGATATAAGTATAATTAACAGATATGTTACATCTGGATGGGATTCAATCGGAATTTGTGACTGGCATTTATGTTACGGAGCCGGAACCTATAACATCACTTCACTTATTCCACCAGGTGTATATGAAACACTTTACGTTTATTTTTCACCAAATAATATTTTAGGTACAGGTTCCTGCACAGTTAGAATAACTTATCAGTCAACTACAATTGACCAGGATTTTGCTGTCTCAAGCTACCCAATAGGCATTCAGCAAATCAGCACTGTAGTAAAAGATTTCGCACTTGGACAAAATTATCCAAATCCATTTAATCCTGTTACAAATATTGAGTTTTCAATACCTAAGAATGAATATGTTTTACTAAAAGTGTATGATATCCTTGGCAGAGAAGTAAAATCTCTTGTGAACCAAAATCTTACTGCCGGGGAATACAAAGTTGATTTTGATGCAAAAGGATTGTCTTCGGGAATGTATTATTACAGCCTGAGAGCAGGAGAAAATGTTACTGTTAAAAAAATGGTTCTTGTAAAATAGGTTCAGATACATCAGGATTAGTTAAATTTATCAGATTATTATTAGTTGAGAATTTTTACAACATCGATATTACTGTTATTTAATATATGTCTTAGCATTCAAACGCAGACATTTCAGTTTTACAGGACATCACCTGAGGTTATATATACAAACGATACCTTTGGTGTAATTTCTCATGCAAAGCTGAATAATCTTACCGGCAGTAATAACCAGCTTAGAATCATTAGGACGGCAGTAAATGTTCCATCGGGATGGGAATCATGCATATGCGATATTGTTCAATGCCATCCTCCGGGACTTGACACTGCTATTGCAAACTATCCTCCGGGATTAAGCAATATTGATGTTATTCTTTATGCACACTCAGCTCCCGGAACCGGATACGTTACTTTAAGAGCAGAAAAGGTTTCAAATCCTTCGGAAAATATTGTAGTTGTTTTCGGGGGCGCTTACAACCCTCTTGGTATTACACAAATAAGCACAATTGCTGAAGACTTTTCGCTTAGCCAGAATTATCCTAATCCTTTTAATCCGGTTACACATTTTGGATTTAGCATTTCGAAACCGGGGTTTACACAGTTAATAATATACGATGCGCTTGGCAGGGAAGTCGAGACAATTATAAGTGGAAATCTAAATACGGGTAAATACGAGGCTGATTTTGATGCAAAAGAATTATCATCGGGAATGTATTATTACAGCTTAAAATCCGGGGATTACTTTTCAGTTAGAAAAATGGTTTTAATAAAATAGGACCCACTGATTTATCGGATTACTCAGATTAATCAGATTGTAAAATTAAAAGTTTTTATTAAATTGCGGGAATAAGATATTAAGCTGGGCAAAGAAACCAGAGAATAACTATTATTGTTATGAGAATATATGAAAGTTAAGCAGGTAAGGCAAAAAGATCTAAATTTTTTAGAAAAGACTTATTTACCGCAGATATTCGGCGGTCTCGTTTTAACGCTTAAACAAATGTTTAAGCCCAAGTTTACCCGTCAATACCCTGAAGAAAAATGGGTACCGCCCCCGTCATTTCGCGGAAGGCCGGTGCTTGTTCAGCGGGAAGACGGTATTGAACGCTGCGTTGCATGCGGGCTGTGTTCAAGGGTTTGTCCTGCGCTTGCAATAGAGGTTGAGGCAAGCGAAACACCCTCGCTTGAAAAGGAAAGATACCCGGTTAAATTTGAAATCAATATGGTTCGCTGCATCTTCTGCGGCTACTGCGAAGAGGTTTGCCCTGAAGAAGCTATTGTAATGAGCGACGAATACATTCTAACTTTCACCTCTCAGGAGGAAGCTATCTATGGAAAGGATAAGCTTTTAATGAGCGAGAAGCGCTTAAAAAAGCGCCTCGAATTTTTACACGAAAACGTATAAGTATGGAAAAATTTTTATTAGTTTTAGCTTTTGTTGTAAATATTGTTTTTTGTCAACAGCCGGCAGGAATCATATCCGACCCGGATGATGGTAAGCCTGCCGATATCAGCAAAGATTCAACCGATGCCCTGACAGCATTTTCAGCCCGCATCAAAGATAAGACCATTTTTATTAACTGGCGCGTAATTAATATAAAAGATATATCATATTTCGAGCTGTACAGGCTAAATTCAAAGAAAAAAGAATATGAAAAGCTTGAAGACGGCAGGATCAAAAAAGATGATTATTTTGATAAAACGGAAACTAACCCGCGCGTAACCCTGTTCATGTTTGATTTTGAGGATAAGCCCGAAAGAGACGGCGTTTATTTTTACAAGCTTAAGGGTTATAATTCTAACGGGCTGATATTATTTGAATCTGATGAAATAAAAATCGGCGTCACAGGAATTCGCAACTTCAAGCTTGAGCAAAATAATCCGAATCCTTTTAATCCGGCCACCATAATAAAATATGAGCTGTTCGAAGCCTCTTTTGTTAAGCTGAAAGTATTTGACCTGATAGGAAAAGAAATTGCAACATTAGTAGAATCAAGCCAGTCGGCAGGCAGCTACAGCATTGAATTTGATGCATCCAAATATGCGAACCTGACAAGCGGTATATATTTTTATAAGCTTGAAACCGAAGTTTCTACTGAAGTCAAGAAGATGATATTGACGAAATGACGAAGTCATCCTGAGCGAAGCGAAGGATCT
>DASXTZ010000125.1:0-4319 GCA_036505135.1 Ignavibacteria bacterium | reverse complement strand
GTAATTTTATCTTCGCTGATAAAAGCGCTAAGTTTGGACAGCCCGAGATTGTTCTTGGTGTCTTTCCGCCGCCCGCATCACTTTTACTGCCATTGAAAATCGGCAGTGGTAAAGCTGAAGAATTGCTAATAACAGGGAAATCTATTTCTGCTGACGAAGCTAAAGCTTTTGGATTGGTTTATGAAGTATTTAATGACCCTGACTCATTATCTGCGGGAGTCGATGAATTTATTAAAAATTATATTCTTCCTAAAAGTGCTTCTTCCCTGCGTTATGCTGTTAAAGCGGCAAGAAAAGAATTTAATAAAGTGATACTGGATGAATTAAAAAATCTTGAGATAATGTATGTGAATGAAATGATGAAAACAGAAGATGCCAATGAAGGCATCGTTTCATTTTTAGAAAAAAGGAAACCTATCTGGAAAAATAAATGATCATTAAAATGAATATGATAAAAACTGTCGGTGTTGTCGGAGCAGGAACAATGGGTTCAGCGCTTGCTCAAAAATTTGCAATGGAGGGATTTGAAGTTATTCTTTTAGATACTAATAGAGAATTTGTTAATAAAGGATTGCAAAGAATAAAGGATTCTTTGAACGAAGGTATTGAAAAGAAAATATTTACTCCTGAAAAAGCAGAAAAAATACTATCGCAAATATATGAAACTACGGAACTTAAAGACCTAGCTAAAGCCGATCTGGTGGTTGAAGCTATATTTGAGAATTTCGAAACAAAAGCAGAGTTTTTCAAAAAACTTAATGATGTTGTTTCTAAAGATACAATTGTTGCAACAAACACGTCATCATTTTCGGTATCTGAGCTTGCAAAAAAAATCTCTCATCCGGAAAGATTTATTGGTGTCCATTATTTTTATCATGCAGCAAAAAATAGGTTGGTTGAAATTATACGGGGCGAAAAAACTTCAGATGAAACATTTAAGCTGATGGAACTATTTTCCGTTCAATCGGGTAAAGATGCTATAACGTGTAAGGATGCTTATGGATTTGTAGTTAATAGGTTTTTTGTCCCGTGGTTAAATGAAGCAGTCCGTTTGCTTGAAGAAGGCATTGCTGCGGCGGGCGAAATAGATACACTATGCATGAAAACGCTCTCAATAGGGATGGGTCCGTTTGCACTTATGAACGCCACGGGTGTACCCGTTGCTTACCATGCTGAAAAAACACTTGAACATTACGGAAAGCTTTATGAAACAGCAAACTCATTAAAGCTGCAGGCTGAGAAGAAAGAGGATTGGAAGATTGAACCTGCTGATGTAACACAAATAAGTACTGAAACGCAAAAAATAATTAATGAGAGACTGCTTGGCGTAATATTTTTTGTTTGTTCCCAGCTGCTTGATGAAAAAGTGTGCACTCCTGCAGAAATCAATCGCGGCGCAAGGATAGGGCTTGCATGGAAAAAAGGACCAATCGAACTGATGAAAAAATTAAGAGAAGGTGAAGTAAAAAGGCTGGTAACGGAAATTGCGGGCAGGTATGGAGAAAATATTCCGTCTTCAATGGGAAATAAATTTTGGGATATGGAATCAGTAACTCTTTCTAAGAAAGGTGAAACAGCTATCATTACGATTAACAGGCCGGAAGATATGAATGCGCTTAATGAAACAGTAGTTAAACAGCTTGAAGATAAATTCAATGATGCAGATACCGACTCCGCAATTAAAACAATATTCATTACAGGTTCCGGAAAGGCATTTGTTGCCGGTGCCGATATTAAGTTTTTCATTGATAATATTAAATCAAACACTATTGATAAAATTGTCAAATTTACTGAGTATTGCCAGAGTGTTTATGATAAAATTGATGATAGTAAGAAGAAAGTTGTAACTGTTTTAAACGGATTAACGCTAGGAGGCGGGCTCGAGCTTGCTCTTTGCGCTGATATTATTTTAGCGCTTCCAAACGCAGTTTTAGCTTACCCCGAAACAGGCATCGGAATTTATCCGGGACTTGGCGGAACACAAAGAACACAAAAGAAAATTGGTAAAGAGCTGACAAAATATCTGATTTTTACCGGAGATATGTTAAATGCTTCAGATGCCAAAAAGATTGGATTAGTAGATAAAATAATAAGCATTACAGAAATGTTCGATTATTTTGAAGGGAATATGAAACATCCTGAGATAACTGGAGAGCCGCTTTCAGATGAAAAGTATTTAAGTGTTCAGAGTTTCTTCTCCGATTTTATTTACGGCCAAACCGGATACAAAACTATCCTAGAAGCTAATCAGCGGATGTATGAAAAATTGCTTGGCAGAATTAAATATAAAGCCCCTCTTGCCGTTAAAACAGCGGAAAAGCTGATAAATGAACGTAAGGGGTGTTCATCAGAGCTTGAATACTTATCATATATATTTGGAACTGAAGATGCCTTGCTCGGCTTGAGTTCTATCGGTAAAAAAGTCGAATATAAAGGCAGGTAAATTAAATAATTAATTATATAGGATAGTTTTAAACCAAATATTTTTCTCCGAGTTGCTTTTTCTAAGTCGTTACCGGTATGAAAAGTAACCGATAGGGTTAATTTAGAAATGAATTAGCCTGCCTGTCCAGCGGGACCATTTTGCAAAGGAGATACTAAGGCTTAATTAAGGCCCTGTGTTTATTTGCAAATACAGGGCTTTAAAATTTAAATAGAGTAAATATAAAATACCACTATCAAAAAGATTAAGGTAATATATGTTCGAGGATAAAATATAATGGAAAACCTGATGGCTTTATTTTTATCATTTCTTAAAGTAGGCTCGCTTTCCTTTGGCGGAGCTTACTCGCTTTTGCCTGTTATTGAGAATGAAACAGTTGTCCACCATGCATGGCTAACAAATGATGAATTCTTAAAAGTACTGAGCATGGTTGAGATAATACCGGGAGCGATCTCGATAAAATTTGCTACTTATACGGGTTATAAAGTTGCCGGCATTCCAGGAATTATAGCAGCAAATCTGGGTAATTTGGCAGCTCCTGTAATTTTAATCTCACTTGCAGCATATTTTTATTCTTACATCGAAAGCAACGAATATATAAAGAATGCATTAAATGGTGTAAAGTTTGCAATCCTTGGCATGATACTTGCCTTTGTTTACCAGTACACTATAAAAAGTTATGACGACTGGCTGGGGTTTGTGTTTCTGGCAGCAGGCTTTTTATTAACAATATTCTTAAGGCTTAACCCCGTTTATATTGTTGCAATCACAGGTGCGGCAGCGTTAATAATTTATAAGCTAAAGGCACTGTGAAAATATTAACCGATAAATACGGCAGGGTTCATGATTATCTCCGCATTTCGCTGACAGACAGATGCAATTTGAACTGTATTTACTGCAATCCGGTTTATGCAAAGGCAAAGTTTATCGAAAAAGAAGATATTTTAAGCTATGAAAATATTCTCAGGATTATAAAAATATTTGCGGGTGAGCTTGGTTTTAAAAAGTTCCGCTTTACAGGCGGCGAACCGCTCGTCAGAAAAGGAGTTGTTGAGTTTTTCTGCTTATTAAGCAACCTTAAGAGACAGTACAAGTTTAAAACAGCAATAACTACAAACGGAACCCTGCTTTTCGAAATGCTTCCGGAGCTTAAAAAATATGGAGTAGATAATATCAACATAAGTCTCGATAGCCTAAAACATGAAAGTTTTAAAGCAATCACTGGTAAAAATAATTTCAATGATGTAATTGATGCAATTTATAAAGCTAAGCAAATTGGATTTGAAGGTTTAAAAATAAATTGTGTTGTAATGAAAGGTGTTAATGATTCGGAAATTTTAGATTTTGTTCGTTTTGCAATTATGGAAGATATTAACATTAGGTTTATTGAATACATGCCATTCAGCAATAACGGGTGGAATAACAATGAATTTATTAGTTATAAAGAAATAAGAAACATAATATTAGAAAATTATGAGTTAATTGATTCGGATAGCAACGGCTCTGTTTCGAAAGATTACTTGATTAAGCATCATGAAGGGAAAGTTAGTTTTATAAGTTCTATATCAGACCATTTCTGTAATACATGCAGCAGGTTAAGACTCACTGCTAAAGGTAATTTAAGGCTTTGTTTATTTTCTACTCGTGCTAATGAACTTGATTTAAAATCAATGCTTAGCAATAAATTAATTACAGATAGTGGAATATCATCAATTATAACTGATTATTTAATGCTGAAGCCAAAAGAACACCCGGGTATTGAAGAGCTTGTTAAGCTTGACCTGAATTATATGCTGACAAACGGAGGTTGACATGAAAAAATTTACTCATACAAACAGCAAAAGTAATGCAATTATGGTAGATGTTTCAAACAAAA
>DASXTZ010000124.1:0-6293 GCA_036505135.1 Ignavibacteria bacterium | reverse complement strand
GCTGTATGTTAACGATAGCTTGTTAAATAATTCTCCTCATGCAAAAATAAGCTGTTATGATTGCCACAACGATATAGTTGAAATTACAGCCCTGGGACACAAGAAAAATGTAATGAAAGTACAATGCACCCGCTGCCATTATGAAAATAATCCTGTTGGGGCGCCCGAAACCGAAAAATACCAGGAATTCCAGGAAAGTATTCACCAAGCTGAGCTTAACAAAGGTAACCCAAACGCGCCCAGATGCCAGACCTGTCACGGTTCACACGATATTAAAAAGGCAAAATCACTTGATTCATTAGCTCATAAAAAAAATATTACAAAAATGTGCGGGCAGTGTCATATCGATATTTATTCTGTGTATTCTTTAAGTGTACATGGGGTTGCCCTATTGCAAAAAAATACTTCCGATGTTCCGGTTTGCACAGATTGCCACGGAGAACATAAGATAAAAAAACACGACGACCCGCTATCATCAGTTTATAAAACCGCTATATACAATACATGCGGCAGATGCCACGCATCGGAAAAGATTGTAGAAAAATATGGAATAAATGCAGATAAATTTCAAACGTATGAATCAAGCTATCACGGTATTGCTGTTCAGTTCGGAGAAAAGACAGTTGCAAATTGTGCAAGCTGTCACGGAGTGCATGATATAAGACCGCAGAATGACCCAAATTCTTCTATACACCCGGATAATATAGTAAAGACGTGCGGCCAATGCCACCCGGATGCTAATGTAAATTATGCTAAAGGGCGAATTCATATTAACCCGCACTCTGAAGAATCAGGTTCAATTTATTACATAAGCGGGTTTTTTAAATGGCTTACAATTGTTACGCTAACTCTTCTTGCTATTCATGTTGGGTTAGATCTTTTCAGAAAAATTAAACATAAAGTCCATTAAGCGAACATGGATACCGATACAAATATAAAAGAAAAAATAGATAAAGAAGTTGAAAGGCGTCTTGAAGAAAAGCTTGCAGGATTAAAGATAAAGATCCGGGAAGAGGTAAAAAAAGAGTTCCAAGCAGCACAGGAGAGCCAAGTTGCTGCCGAAGTTATGCCTGTTCAGAAGAAGGAGGAATTCTTTGTGCGCTTTGGGTTGAATTTCAGAATTCAGCATATAATTCTTCTTACATCAACCATTATGCTAATAATGACCGGTGTTCCGTTAAAATTTCCTAAAAATCCATTCTCACAGGTAATAATAGAATGGTTTGGCGGCCCCGCTGGTGCACGTTCTGTCCATCATTTTTTCGCTCTTGGTTTGGTATTTGTTGGTCTATATCATCTTATTTATTCGTTCTGGTCAAGTGAAGGAAGAAAAGATTTTTATGAGCTTCTTCCAAGCCTTAAAGATTTTTCGGACGTGTATAACCAGATTAAATATTACCTGGGCTTTAGAAAAGAAAAAGTAAAATACGGAAGATTCAGTTACGTCGAAAAGTTTGATTACTGGGCTGTTTACTGGGGACTGATTATGATGATAGGAACAGGAATGATAATGTGGATGTTCCAGGGAAAGTTTGACCCAATAATTTTCGGGGAGATAAATCTTTCGTTCGGCCCTGATATGATAACAAATTATGTTCATGCTATATCGCGCGAAATGCACAGTGATGAAGCTCTGCTTGCAACACTGGTAATAATAGGCTGGCATTTTTATAATGTTCATTTGAACCCGCATAAATTTCCTATGAGCAAGGTTTGGCTGACGGGTAAGGTAACAAAAAAAGAAATACTTGACGAGCATCCTCTTGAGTATGAGAAAATCTTGAAGCAGAAAGAAGACTAAGGTGTTGGTTAGTTTTACAAATATAAGAAGTGTTTTTAGTAAGATGTTTGGCTTGCTTAAAAGCAGCAAACATCCTTATTTGAAATTTACCGCAATAATCTTTGTTCTTCTAATAATTATTAACGGTGTGTATTACTTTGCTTCAGCTTATTCGCCTGGCTGTGTTATGTGCCATTACATGAAGCCTTATTACGAACAATCTTCTCATTCCGTTCATAAAGATATTTCCTGTGTTACATGCCATCCGAGCAGGAGAATATTGACTGCTCCTTATTTGCTGAGATACATTGCAGGCTCCTACAATTCGCGGCCCAGGGCTGAGGTTGACGACAAAGTTTGCCTTGACTGCCATGAAGCGCAGAACCTGAAAAAGCAGACGGCATTTGAAATGAATATTTCCTTTAATCATTCAGATCATCTGGGTGACCTAAAGCGGGGGAAAAAACTACGATGCACAAGCTGTCATGCAAGGGGTGAATACGAACAGCATTTTGCTATAAATAAAAACGTTTGCTTTACATGTCATTTTAAAGGAGCCGATAGGGGGCATTCTGCAACCAAGTGTAATGTATGTCATGGAATACCTAAAGAAATTGTTCAGCATGGAGGATTTAAGTTTAACCATGAATCATATCTTAAAATAGGAGTCGATTGTTCACAGTGCCATCTTGACGTTACAAAAGGCAATGCCGAAGTTGAAAAGAAAAAATGCTATCAATGTCATATTGAGCGAACGGAAGAGTTTACCAATATAGATAAGATTCACAACGTTCACATAAATGAAAAAGGAATCGACTGCGAAGAATGCCATAATTCAATTGAGCACGGAAAAGTAAAGATGATAAGCACACTGGAGGCTAACTGTGAAAATTGCCATCAGCTCCGCCACAGCCCGCAGCGTGAGATGTATATTGGAAGCGAAGGCAGGGGAGTGGGTAGTATTGCAAGCAGAATGTTTGCAGCACAGGTTTCATGTGAAGGTTGTCACGTTGACCTAAACGGCGATGGTAAAAGCGATCTGAGCGAAAAAAGGCAATCATGCGTTAAATGCCATAGCCCCGGATATGATATAATGCTTGATAAATGGATAGCAGGTGTTGATGATGCGGTTAATTCTATTTCACCAAGTGTTGAATATGCGCGGAAGCTTATTAATTCTGTTTCGCTGCAAGGAAAGAATATAGATGCGGAAAAAACTTTCTTTTCAGATGCTGAAGCTAATTTTAATCTTGTTAAGGATGGGAAAGGTGTTCATAACATTGATTATGCAATGAAGCTTCTGGAAAATATATCCAGCAATATAGAAGGAATAGCAGGTAGGCTGGGAAATAAAAATTATAAAGTATCCAGAGGCAAGTTATTAACTGATGACAGGGAATACTGCAACATGTGCCATTTTGCAATTCAGCCTAAGGTAGTTGAAACTTTTGGTGGGAACAAATTTCCTCACCAGAAGCACATGGCATTTTTAACATGTTCAAAATGCCATTCAAAAGCAGAGCACAAGAAAATTACTGTAACAAAGGAAGATTGTGATAACTGCCATAAGAATTTTTCAAAAATCCCGGAGACAATAAAATACAAGAGCATTGCCTTTTCGCACAGCTTGCACGCTGAGAAAAAAAATATTGAATGCACAAAGTGCCATGCGTCGATGGATTTTTCAAAAATTCAGCTCAAGGATAAGGTGTGTTCAAGCTGCCATCATACCAAGGACCTTAGCAAAAACTGCTCAAAATGCCATAGTGTACAGAATAATACTTATAATGGTTTGGTAATCGGAGCAAAACTTGATCCGGATATAATGAACTCAGGCGGTGCTAAATGCGAAGATTGTCACATGCCTGATAAGAAAATTGTATCCCGCCCATCTGCAAATGTATGCGTGGGGTGCCATGATGCATCATACAAGGAGATGCAGGTTGATTGGGTTAAAGAAATACAGGACAAATCAAAAACCCTGATTTCACTAATAAAAAGTAAAGGGAAGGCAGATTTAACTTCTGAAGAAGAAACAAAACTGAAAAGTGCCAAAAATCTGGTTTCATTAATTAAGGCAGATGGAAGCGGCGGAATACATAATTATATGGTGTTCAGCTCGCAGTTGGATAAATCAATAAAGGAACTAAAGGAAATGGCGGCAGGGAAGAAATAGAAAATGAGTGGTCTTATGAAAGATAAATTACATATAATAATACTTTTTTCTATAATCATCTTTTTTGTGATCACCGGTCTGATTGTCCGGAAAGCATTACAGCCTGAAAGTTATGGCGTGTATGGCAATTACAGGTGGGACGCTAACGAAGAAATAATATCAAAAAAGATGGTAAACCAGAATACGAAGACATGCGGTGAATGCCACAACGATATTTATCAGCTTCATCAAAAAGATGCTCATTATAATGTTCCGTGTGTTGATTGTCACGGTGCAGGTAATGTTCATGTTGCTTATTATCAGGGTGACAGCTTAAAAGGTATTACGAAAAAAGAGGCTTTTTTGGAAAAGGAATACAACCTTGAAGGATGCCTTTATTGCCACAGGAAATTAAAAGCAAGACCAACCGATTTCCCGCAAATAGATCAGAAAGAACATTATAAATTCCTTCATATTAATGACCTTAGCACAAAGTGTATTGAATGCCATAGTCCGCATGAGCCGGTTTTCCTTTTGACAGAAGTTAACAAATCAAGGATTCATCCGATAGTATACAGGTGTACAGAGTGCCACGATAAAAAGCCCGATAAAAGCCCGAAGGAAATACAAAATCATCCGACCATTTTTGAATGTAAAGATTGCCATAAAGAAATTTCCGATGATTTCAGTAAAAAGCCGCATCATAATTATGTAGATTGCAGAACCTGCCACCTGTATCACAAAGAAAATGAAACCACGGGAAGAATTTATAAGAACGGCAATGCAAAGTTCTGTTTGCTCTGCCATGAGAAGAAATCGTTTAAGGATGAAAAATATCCTCCTAAGATAGAGTGGCCGTCACATATAGGCAATAAAAAAATTATTGCTAAAAGCGATGAGATGATTTGTTTAAATTGCCATATTAATCAGGTTCACAAGATGGACTTGAAAACAAAAGAAAATCCACATCCCGGTAATTGGGTTAACGAACACAAAGTTTTTGCAAGGCAGGACAAGGAAATATGTATAAAGTGTCACACAGCCGATAAATGTTCTTCTTGTCATATGAAGAATAAACCGTCATCACACACATTAGACTGGCCAAAGCAGCATCCAAAGTTTGCAGCAGCAAATAAATCTTCCTGCGAAACATGTCATAAAAAAGATGGCTGTAATTCTTGTCACAAAGTGCAAATGCCTCATCCGAAAGACTTTGATTCTGAACATAAAGAGCTGGCCACTCAAAAAGGCAAGGTAGTTTGTCTTAATTGTCATAAGGAGGAATTTTGCAATGAATGTCATTAATGAAACCTTATGATACACAGGAAGGGAATATTAAAATGGATAAATTAGAAAGACGACAATTTATTAAGTTAGGATTAGTTTCAGCAGCAGGACTGCTTTGCGGCTCGTTTTTTGCTTTTTCCGAATCTGACAAAAGAATTATTATCAAAAATGGTGAGGACCTGCTGAAATTTACGTGTGGTTTTCTTGTTGATACAACCAGATGTATTGGCTGCGGTGCCTGCGTGAGAGCCTGTAAGATTGAGAACAATGTTCCTGACGGTTATTTCAGAACCTGGGTCGAAAGATATGAATTTGATAAAAACGAAAGAATCAGGGTCGATTCTCCTAAAGGTGCGCTGGAAAGTTTTAAGGATAATAATTTTGACGAATCGGAAATTGTTAAGGCATTTTTTGTGCCTAAATTGTGCAATCATTGTTTGAATTCTGCATGCACACAGGTTTGCCCTGTTGGGGCTTCTTACGAAACCCCTGACCACGTTGTGTTAATTGACCAGGAACGTTGTGTAGGATGCGGCTATTGTGTTCAGGCATGTCCATATGCATGCAGGTATATTGATCCTGTAAGGGGAGTAGCCGATAAATGTACATTATGCTACCACAGGGTACACAAAGGCGAAGCACCTGCTTGCGTTAATGCTTGTCCCAGAAGCGCCAGAGTTTTCGGTAACTTACAGGACCCCGAAAGCAAGATCCGCAAAATAATGCATCAGCGAAGATATGGATTGCTTAAACCGGATCTGGGCACTAACCCCAAATGTTTTTACATTGGCCTTGATAGGGAGGTAAAATAATGGAATCAGTTGATAGTTTTGTATTTCCGAATGAGATCCATGTTACCTGGACAGTTATGATAGTTTTATATCCCTATATAACAGGAATGGTGGCAGGTGCCTTTATAGTTTCTTCTTTTTATCACGTATTTGGGATGGAAAAGCTGAAGCCTATTGCAAGGTTTGCTCTTGTTTCCTCTTTAGCGTTTTTATGTTTTGCAACTGTGCCTCTTTTGAACCATCTTGGAAGACCCGAGCGTGCGTTTAATATTATGGTAAC
>DASXTZ010000123.1:0-2214 GCA_036505135.1 Ignavibacteria bacterium | reverse complement strand
AAGAAGAATATAAAAATAACAACGGATTTCAGCATTGGAAGGGTTGATAACGAAAATAAAAAAATTATCAGCTGGGACGAGCGGGAGGTTCCATTTGATGTGCTGGTTACAATTCCGACAAATATGGGCGATGAGTCTATTAATAGAAGCGGTTTAGGGGATGAGCTGAATTTTATTCCAACAGATAAACATACACTAATGGCAATAGGCTATGAAAACATTTTTGTCATTGGCGATGCTACAAGCCTGCCCAGCTCAAAAGCAGGCTCGGTTGCTCATTTCCAGGCAGATATTCTTTTCGAAAACTTTATGAGCACCATTGAAGGAAGAAAACCTGAGGCATCTTTTGACGGACACGCTAATTGCTTTATAGAATCCGGTTTTGGGAAGGGAATTTTGATCGATTTTAATTACGATACGGAGCCGTTGCCGGGAAAATTTCCTTTGCCGGGTGTTGGTCCATTTTCACTGCTTGAAGAAACAAAAATGAATCATTATGGCAAAGTAATGTTCAGGTGGATGTACTGGAATTTCCTGCTTAAGGGTTTAGAGCTGCCGGTGGATTCAAATATGTCAATGGCCGGGAAGAGAGCATAAAATGGAAAATAAAGAAATAGAATCGCAGATAAAAGAGCTTAGCAGCAAGCTTGATATTATTCTTGAGGAAATTGAGCTTCAGAAAAAACATAGAAGAGAAATTGAAGATCTTAAGGACGACCTTACGCGGGTAGGAAAAGGTGTGTATGACACCGCAGTAGTAGAACTGGAAGAACTGCATGACAGCTTTCAGCCCCGCGACCTTATTTATTTAAGCAAACGGCTATTAAGAAATGTTAACACAATAGATAAAAGTATCCAGCAGATGGAAAGCCTGAAAGATTTTTTGCAGGATGCAACCCCTCTTGCCCGTGATTACTTTTTTGATTTTATGAATAAGCTTGATGAGTTTGACAGGAAGGGGTATTTTCAGTTCTTAAAAGAATCAACAAAAATAATTGACCATATTGTTACATCGTTTACACCGGAGGATGTTAAAAACCTATCCGAAAATATTGTAACAATTCTGCAGACCGTAAAGAACTTAACGCAGCCGGATATGCTTCAAACAGTAAATTCAGCATTGAATATTTATAAGAAGCTTGATATTGAGATTACAGATGAGGTATCTATTTTTAAGCTTCTAAAGGAGATGAACACACCGGAAATGAAAAGAGGAGCAGCATTTTTGATAAGATTTTTGAAAAGTTTATCGGAGTCACAAAATAAATTAATACTATCAAAGAATTAACGGAGAAATAAAAAATGTCAACAGTAGTTGGAACAATAGAAATACTTGGAAAATCATTGGCAATAGATGCTGATGGTAATTTAGTAAGTCTTCAGGACTGGAATGAAGAAATTGCTAAAGAAATTGCAAAGACATTAGGAATTAATGAGCTAAACGAACAGCACTGGAAGGTAATTAATTATATGCGCAAAGTATTTGCAGAAACAGGTGACGCACCATCAATAAGGAAACTTACTAAGGAAAGCGGAATAGATACAAAGACTCTATACACATTATTTCCAGGTGGACCAGCAAAAAAAGCTGCTAAGATTGCAGGACTGCCAAAACCAAAAGGGTGTATATAAATTTAAGGCCCAGGAGAGAAAAATCATGTCAGAAAATATTTATGAACCTGTGAAAAAGGTATCAATAATTGTATCAAAAGGATCGTTAGACGGTATTTATCCCGGACTAATAATGGCAAATGGCGCCAGAATGGAGGGCATTGAAGCAAACCTATTCTTTACCTTTTTTGGAATGGAAGCAATCATTAATAAAAGAATGGACCATATAAAAGTTGCAACAGTAGGAAACCCTGCTATGCACATGCCAACAATGCTTGGCGGTATTCCGGGAATATCAGCGTTTGCAACACATATGATGAGCAAAGAAATGGAAAAGATTGATATTCCGCCTGTGCGGGAGTTTATTGAAATGATTCACGATGCGGGCTGCAATATTTATGCATGCAAAGCTTCAGTTGATATGTTCCATTTACAGAAAGAAGATTTCTGTAAAGAAGTCGATGATATAATATCAGTTGGACAGTTTTATGAAGTATCGGCGGGTGCAAGCATTATATTTACTTAATAATCTTATCTGGATTCATTAAACTAAATCTTAATGATAATAGGTTTTTCGCAACCTTTTTGCCTCATTTTTACCTT
>DASXTZ010000122.1:0-4664 GCA_036505135.1 Ignavibacteria bacterium | reverse complement strand
ACCATGTTGGGAGCTTTTATGATTACGCTACCGTCAAGTACAATACCATGGGGAACCAGCAGTGGGTTTCGCGTTTTAACGGTCCGGGTAATTCTGATGATTATGCAAATGCTATTGTAGTAGATGCATCAGGCAATGTTTATGTGACCGGTGAGGGTTTTTTTGTTGTCGACCAGGGTTCCGACTATGCTACGATAAAATACAGCAATTCAGGGGTTCAGCAGTGGGTTGCCCGATACAATGGGCCGGGAAACTCTGTAGACGTGGCGATTGATGTTGCAAATGATGGAATGGGAAATGTTTACGTGACAGGTTCGAGCCGGGGGCCAGTCACTGAGGATGACTATGCTACCGTGAAATATAATTCTTCGGGAGTCGAGCAATGTGTTGCTCGTTACAACGGTCCGGGAAACACTTTTGATCTCCCCGCTGCTCTTGCCCTTGATGCATCGGGTAATATCTATGTTACGGGAAGGAGTAACCAGCTTGGCGGGAGCATAATCACAACAATAAAGTATGTGCCGGTTCTGGTCTCTGTTCAGGGACAAAATACAAACGTGCCCACAGAGTATGCTCTGAAGCAGAACTATCCTAATCCGTTCAACCCGTCGACGATTATCCGTTACCAGTTACCAAAAGATGCTTTTGTCTCGGTAAAGGTTTACGATTTGCTGGGCAAAGAGGTGGCGAAACTTGTTGATGAGACTAAAGATGCGGGGTATTACGAGATTGTGTTCGATGCGGCTTCGCTCACAAGCGGGCTGTATTTTTATAAAATGCAAGCCGGTGATTTTGTCACGGTTCGCAAGATGGTTGTTGTCAGGTAAGAAAATGTTCTCCGGAACCCTGATTGCGGCCAGCGACCGGGTTGCTCTATCTTGTAATAGATATTCCGGCAGGATACGAAGCCATTTCTATATCTTTAACTTTTACATGATTATTAAATGCGTCAATTACCGCGGTGGTCCCGGGACGTGAGCTTCCAACCGAGGGGTGATGAACAAACGTCCCGTTCACTGATTCACATGTTATATATCCATAATGCCCGTCGGGAGTAAAAGCAACCCCGTGAGGCTGGGCGCCTACTGAATTTATAGTTTTTACTACAGAAAGGGTATTAACATCGATTACTGAAACGGAATTGCTGTTGCGATTTGCTACATAAAGCCATCTGCCGTTGGGTGAACATTCCGATTGAATTGGGAAAAGTCCAACAGGTATTATTCTGATAATAGTTCGAGTGTTCATGTCAAGAACACGGACGTCGTTTGACCTGGTGCACGTTACAAAAGCAAGCATGTTATCAGGAGAAAGTGAAACTGCAATTGGCCTGAAGTTTCCCGTACCGTTTCCGTTTGGAGGAACCTGCGGGTCAACAGGAATTGTTTGTTCGACCACATCGTCGGATGTTCTGGTTATTTGAATAAATTCCCCAAGCTCGCCTACAGTTATCAGATACTGTCCGTTGCTTGTGACCCTTCCGCCGTGAGTTGCATTCATTGTAATATCAAATATTGTATTAAGCTCGGTCATTGTTGCTGTATTAAAGCTCTTAAGAAATCTTTCCGAGCTGTTAAGGCTGTAGTTAGTAACATATCCTTTCGTGCCGTCGGGTGAAATTATCACATGTCCCGGGGAATTCACAAGATGTACTCTGCCAGCTTTTTCATAAGTAAAAGCGTCATATTTTTCTACATAACCTTCAGCTATTAAAGTGATATAGAAGTATCTGCCCTGATTATCAACTGCAACATTATGAGGAGCAGCAAGAGTATTTACTGTGTTTCCTACTTTTATATATCTTGTGACAAAATTATTATCCAGGTCAACAACGGCAATATAATCTGAAGCCTGGTTTGTTATGAATGCCTTACGGTTAATATTACTGAATGCTACTTCGCCGTTATCATTTTTTGCACCCTGGTCTATCCATTTCATAATAGTTTCGAGTGTGCTTTTGCTCAGCGGATTACCGTATGTATACGGGGGCTTTGGTTTCGGCATTAAAGGGGCGGAAACCGCTCCTAAATTAGTATCGATATTAATGTGCTGAACAAGATGGCTCCATCTTGCATTATAAGGAATTATCTCAGCTCCATAAATAGAGCCATGCAGCATAATTGAATGCCAGCTAGTCAGGTCGATGCCATAAGGCTTATCAACCGCGTTATGGCAGCCCGGGAAACTGCAATTTGTAACAAATATGGGTTGAATATCTTTTGAATATGACACTGTTTGCACTGGGCCAACAGGAGATTCACTACAGCCTGTAAAGCTTAACACAAAAAGAATTGAACAAATTGTTGTAAAAGATAAAGATACTATTAGCTTAACCATTTTTATGATTTCATTTTACGCAATATAACTGTAAAAGGACTAATATTCTATCGGAGATGGATTATCTCTTTCCTGCTTTTTGGCAACAGTAAACAGTATGGGTGCTGACATAAGAGAAACGGCTCCTATAAGAAACAAAATAAATACAACGCTAAGGTCATCTCCCAGAGACATTTCTTTTCTGAAGGCGTAAAATATTACCGCAAGTAAAATTAATACTGCTGCCGTAAAAAGCTCAACAAGTGCTAATAATTTTAATTTTTGGTTTAGATTTCATTCAATCAAGCTTTGGTAGCTACTACCATCAGGTATTCGGCATCAACCATTGTGTTGCCGTCTGTTGCCATATTATAAGTTGTCCAAAGATTGATAAACTCCTTTTTAAACTGTTCGCGTTTTCCATCATCAAGCATGCCCCATAATATTTTTGTTGGCCCAAAATATGTAATGAAATGGTCAGCAGCTTCGTGCGGGGACATGGGTAAATTTTGTCTACACATAAAACGGTTAAGCTCCAGCTTAGAGACCTTATCTCCGAATCTTTGCTTAACTGTTTCTTCATCTCCCCATAAAGCCGGTGCGGGTGCTCCGGGCGGGGGAGGTGCATATGAGGCGCCTAGCTTGAAAAACTCGCCGACATAACCTGTTGGTGTCCAGTTTGCCATTGCAATTTTCCCCCCGGGCTTTGTAACTCTCAAAAGCTCTTTTGCCGCAACTTCAGGGCGAGGTGCAAACATTGCGCCAAACATTGTTACTACATAATCAAACTCATTTCCGGAGTATGGCAAATCCTCGGCGTCACCGACTTCAAACTTTACATTAAGGTTTTCTGCTTTGGTTCTTTCTTTTGCCTGCCTTATCAGATCCTCCACTAAATCAATCCCTGTCACATTTGCACCGAGCCTGGCTGCAGGTAGTGCCAGATTCCCGGTTCCGCATGCAACGTCAAGCACCTTTGAGCCCGGTTTAATGTTTAGCCGTTCTATGAACATATCGCCTTCATGGTCGATAAATTGTGCAACAACGCCAAAATCGCCGGCAGACCATACTGCTTTCATTCTTTCTTTTATGGCCTGCATTTCGGGGGTTAATCCGCTCATCTTTTTTACTCCTTTTTAGTTTATTGAAGAACTGCAAATATATAAAAAATTTGTTGAAATAAGAGTTCCTGCCAAAGGTTCAAATAAAGGAATGAGAAAGATACATGGAGACATGCGGAAATATGTTAGAACTTTTATTTTAATTATTATTTTCCATCCCGGTAAATTTTTCAAGCAGCCATTGTTTTTCCAGTATTCCTTTTTCTGAAATCAAGCTCTTTTTTAGTCTGTTTATCGCAAGATATTTATCAGTTTGCTCATTGCTATTTAATTTGACAAGCTCATTCAGATACTTTATGTATTTCTGAAAGGTATTTCTGATTTCTATGGATAGAATTTTATCGTTGCTTATGAAGTGTCTTATAGTATCGATCTCAGAAATTAAAGGTTCAAATTGCTTCATTTCATAATACAACATAGATTGAATGATGTAAATGTAAATCTTATCATAAACTGTTTTGATATGAGCTTGGGCAAGAAAATTTTGCGATTTGTCATAGTTTTTTTTCATAAAAAAATAATTGGCGTATGCGATGTTAACTTCATTTTGTCTTAATTCAGGGTTAAGTTTTCCTGAATATTGTTCGATAAAACGTTTTGACCAGTCAAACTTCCTGAGCTTTATACCGGTCTCTGCAGCCAGGCGGAAGTGAACTGTGTCGAAATAACTTTTTTCCGAACTTGAATAGATGTTATTTGACAGCATTTCATTATATATTTCGAATAAATCATTATAGTAGTTCCACTCTCCCGAAGCTATTTTCCCGTAGCAAAAATTTAAAAGGTTAATATAAGTATGATATATCTCTTTTCTATCAAGATTATGAATTTGCTGTTTAATCAGGGATTTAAAATTCCTGTAATATGTTTCATTTTCCTTATATAATAACATAAACTTATTATAATATAACAATACAATTGGTTCTATTTCAGTGCTTTTATTGATAAAATTCAGCACTTCATCCAGGAAAGTTATATTTTCTATCTTTCCATAATTTATCATATCAACTAAGTTATTATAATTTATTTTAAAAAATTTTATCAGCAAATAAGAAATAAATAATTTTCCGGCATTTTGTTCAAAACCGGGTTTTTCTGTCACTCCCGTTTTTTTTATGTGAAAATTAAATTTAAGCAGTTCAAGCTCCATTTTATATCTAAAATAAATATCGTTTTTTTTCTTCCCGTTTAATAAATCTTCCGCATTCTTTAAGTTTTTTTTAAAAG
>DASXTZ010000121.1:0-7438 GCA_036505135.1 Ignavibacteria bacterium | reverse complement strand
AAGCCTGTTCAACGGTTTAGAATTAAAATAAAGCTCGCACCATCTTTCAGCAAAACGCTTCGGCAAATACAATGAAAGAAAATTATTAAGCACCCTTTTGCTTGTTGAATTTTCCTTCATCAATTTCTCCATGTCCTTATCAGGAAGTAAATTTACGCATACAGCATCACTCTTATTCCAGTAATTAGAGATCTGTAAAATTGCAGGGCCGCTTAAACCCTTGTGTGTAATTAAAATATTTTCACGAAAACCTATCCCATTGCAGCTTACAATAGTATCAAAAGATATACCGCTTAAATCGCTGAAATTCCAGTTATCGAAGCTAAAAGGTACAAGTCCCGGCTTTATTTCAGTCAGCTTTAATCCAAATTGTTTTGCAATTTTATATCCAAAATCAGTTGCTCCCATTTTAGGAATCGATATACCGCCTGATGCAATAACCAGCGATTCGGTTTCAAAATCACCAAGATTTGTTTCAACTAAGAAATTATCATTTTTCTTTATAGCAGAAACTTCGCAATTAACAACAATACTAGCACCTGCATTATCACATTCTTTTTGCAGCACATTAACAATTTCTTTTGAAGAGTTATCGCAAAAGAGCTGACCAAGCTCCTTCTCGTGATATTTTATTTGATGGCGCTCTACAAGAGAAATAAAATCCTGAGGTGTGTATCTTGCAAGCGCCGATTTACAAAAATGAGGATTTTTAGAAATGAAATTTTCGGGTTGGGTATTAATGTTAGTAAAGTTACATCTGCCTCCGCCGGAGATAAGAATTTTTTTGCCAATTTTTTCTGCATGTTCAATTATAAGGACTTTTCTGCCACGCTTGCCTGCCTCTATGCCGCACATAAGCCCTGCCGCACCTGCTCCAATAATTATAACATTATTCATTCCAATATTACTGCGGGCTTTGCTGCCAGGCTGCATTTTCTACTGCCTTATTTTCAAAAATATTAGCCCTTATAAAATAATATTTATTATCAAAATTCTTGTTTTCCAAGGAGAAATTTATATCATACAAAGCAATTAATTCATCGTTTAGTAAATTATAAGCACGTATTGTTTTATTCTTTTCAGTAATAATTGAGTACATTTCGATATTGTATTGTTTATCGGGAAACAGGTCCTGAAACTGCCTGCTTATGTAATCTGCATAATTAAACTCTTGAACGGTAATATTTGAAACATTACGCCATTCAAATAAATAATATCCATTCATCCGGGTAAATTTTTTCCCTTCTAAATCGGGCAAAAGAATATCCGGTTTATTTAAAAATAAAATGGACCTATTACTATAGTAATCATTTACAAAACTCATGAATTTTTCTCCCGGCGGCAGCTTAATATCTGAGACCTGAATATTTCTCACTTGATCCAAATTGCCGTTTACTTTTGAGTAAAGATCTAAATATTCTTTACCGCCGAGCTCTTTCAATAAAAAACTATTATATAAGCCCGAAACAGCGTAAGTCATGTTGGCATCTTCACGATAAAATGATTCATTGGTCAAAATAGAATCATAAGAAAGAAAGTGCGTTTGCTGAAGGTAATAGCCAAGATCTGTAACGACGTTAGGCGCCATACCACCCCTGCCTCCTACTGCAACAGCAAAACCTTCCATAAAGAATGGTAAAGTATAAAGCCCTGGATTTCGAAGCTTAAAATTTATCAACAAATGAGCAATTTCATGAAAATGCGTTTGATAGGCTGTAACAATCTCATCGGCTGCAAGTAATGTGATACCTTTTGACCTGTAGCCTGTTATTTTTTCAACTTCATTTTCATCTTTACAAAAGGTATAATATATTTTTTCTTCCTCCAAAAGCTTTTGCCTTTCAGGCTCAACTTCAAGAAGACCGCAAAGAGAATCAACAAACCAGTCAAGTCTTTTTATGCAATAATCATTGAAATATTTAGGTTCGCTAATTCTGAATTTAAAATACTTGCTTTCCTTCTCAATCCAATTTCTGGTAAAATATCCTGAGGGAGAAACAAACTTATCATTTAGAAAATAAAACTTTTGAATATAATTTACAGAAGGCACAGCAAGAGTTACAACACTGAATCCATTTTCAAGCTGCAATTGCTGCAAGCTGTAATTATATTTGCCTTCCCGGAAACCGGCTTTAACCCCATCCGGAATATCAAAAGAAATAAGCCATTTGTATCTAACATCATTGTATTGAATATTCAGCCGCTCGCTGCGGGCTAACTCATCCTTATCAACATAGTCTGTAATGTTTTCTTTGTTATTTATCAGAGCTTCTATGAATGGATTGTTGATGGTTTGGGAAAAAATTACACATGAGATTAAACATTGTAAAAAAAGCAATTTCATCTTATAGGCAAGCTAATTGTTCATTATTCATTACTAATTGTTAAATATTTTTCACCCCAGCCACATTGTTCTATCAAGACTTCTGTACTGAATAGCTTCACTAATATGAGATGATGTAATACTTTCATCACCTGACAAATCTGCAATTGTTCTTGAAACCTTCAGTATTCTATCATATGCACGCGCTGAAAGTCCCAGCTTGGTAATAGCCATTTTCATTAATTCTTCCGAGGCAGAATCTATCCTGCAGTATTCCCGAATTTCCTTTGATTGCATATGTGCATTGCAATATACATTTTTCATCCCGGCAAATCGTTTTAGCTGAATTCCCCGGGCCTTAACTACGCGCTCTCTGATATTCATGGAAGGCTCTCCTGCAACGGTACTTGAAAGCTCTTTATACTTTACAGACTGCACGTTTATATGTATATCAATTCTATCTAAAAGGGGGCCTGAAATCTTTGAGACATATTTTTGTATCTGCTGGGGAGTGCATGAACACTCCTGGTTAGGATTTCCAAAGTTCCCGCATGGACATGGATTCATTGCGGATGCCAGCATAAAGCTGCAGGGATAATCTACCGAAATCTTTGAGCGTGAGATTGTAACCTTACCGTCTTCCATTGGCTGGCGCATTACTTCAAGCACATTTTTCTTAAATTCGGGAAGCTCATCGAGAAATAAAACTCCATGATGAGCAAAAGAGATCTCACCGGGTTTTGCAGTCGGGCCGCCTCCAACTAGAGCAACATCGCTGATTGTGTGGTGCGGAGATCTGTAAGGCCTTATGGATACAAGCGCAGTATTTGAAGGAAGGAGGCCCGCTATAGAGTGAATCTTTGTTGTTTCAAGCGCTTCATCAAATGTCATCGGGGGAAGTATAGTGGGAATTCTTTTTGCAAGCATTGTTTTACCTGAACCGGGAGGGCCTACCATTATAATGTTATGGCCGCCTCCGGCAGCAACTTCCAGCGCACGCTTTACTTCCTGCTGCCCTTTAACGTCTGCAAAATCTACAATACTTCGCTGCTCAATATTAAATATTTCATTAATATCAACTTTAAACGGCTCAAGACCACCGCCATTGTTTAAAAACTCTATTACTTCCTGAAGTGTGCCCAATGGATAAACATTAATACCATCAACCATTGCAGCCTCTTTAGCATTTTCTTCGGGAAGAACTATTCCCTTAATCCCTTGATTCTTAGCCTCGATAACAATTGGGAGAACGCCTTTAACAGGGCGAAGCTTACCGTCAAGCGAAAGCTCACCGATAAATACATGATCGGTAAGCATAGCAGGATCAAGCCTGCCCAGCTCACATATTATTCCCAGCGCAATCGGAAGATCAAAGCCGCTTCCTTCTTTTCTAAGCTCAGCCGGGGCAAGGCTAACAGTAATTTTATTACCTATAGGCAAAAAATACCCTGTATTTTTCACGGCGGCAGAAACCCTCTCACTTGCTTCGCTTACCGCCTTATCTGGAAGGCCGACTATTATAAACCTGGCGGGAACTGTATTTGTAAACTGGGTTTCAACCTTTACTATAAAAGCATTAACACCAAATGTAGTTGAACTTAATATTGGAGAGATCATTATCTATGGTTTAAAAGAGTTTCTGGTTCCTGATTTCTTTGATTTCATTTTCATTTAGCTTTGCGTCAAGAAGAACAGTTTTATCATAAACATGTACCGCAACTTTATCAAGAAGCTTTATAATTTCACTGGGTTTTTTCTTTGTAAAAGTCGATGAAAGCTTAGCAAGGGCCATAACCGCCTCCATCCTGTTTTTCAAGTCATCGGCCGATATTGCGTCCTCACATTCATTCTGCATAACAATTTCAATCTCATCGGTCATCTTAACCGAAAAAGAAACAGCATTTATTTTTTTATAAATTTCATACAGCTTCTCTCCGGAATCCCCGGAAGTAGTATCCATTGCCAGGCTATCCTTTTCAGCTCCAGGTATTCTGTTTTGTTTGCCTTTGCTTACATCAGCAAAATTTTCAAATATCCCTCTTACAAAAAGCTTCTGGTTGGAGAACATCCACAAATTTTCTTTAAACTTAATTTGCTCTATTTCTTTAACTGCGTTTTCATTTGTTAACAGTCCGGCTTTTGATGTATCTGATACAGAAAATGTATTTTCAATTTGCTTTAAATAATTGCTGCCGCAAACAGTAAATTCATCTTTAAAATAAAAATTAAAATTTGATTCAATATGTTTATATACGGTTATATTATTAGGATAATTTATTTTAGTAAAAAGAGTGTCGCCGCTAACATAGTTTTCAACTCTTTGCCTGTCGAATGTTCCTTTAACAACAAGCGCATTATCGCCAATCCATGAATTTGAGAAATAAAGCTCATCTATTCCATTTGAAATACTGGCACCGGTAGCCTGGTTCAAAATACCCAGGAAATTGCCGAAATTACGCTCGGAGCTGAAAAGTGAATCTGATATAAACTGCTTCCAGAATTGAGTATCGCGCATTCTTTTGAAGTTAAAGTACATTACAAACTGCGGGTCAGGCTGAAGCAAAGCGAAATTTTGCCTGACTGTCAGCGGAAGAGGGTCAGGATTTAATTTTCCAGAACAATTAACAATTATAAATGAACAATAAGCAATAATTACATATAAGAAAAATTTTTTTGTTTTGAGTTTATTGTTCATTGCTAATTGAAATTAATAATCTTTTTTAGAGAAGTAATAAATAGAATATGAAAGCAGCACCGCAGCAAATAGCAAAGATGTTATCAATGACATCCATGAAGCGGTAAATTCAGCGGCTTCAAGATTTATTGATGTAGCCCAGAAATTGATTTTTTTATCCATGAATAACGATGCAGCTATATCTTTTATTTCACCGGGCTTTGGCAATATCCAGTAAAAGAAGTTAAAAACAAATTGTACAGCAGTATTTTGGACAAAAGTAAATATCATGCCTTCTCGTATAGAAAGTATCGGGCATAAAACAAATATCAGGAAGAAATTAACCAATATAGAAATTATTGTGCTTTGTGTTGTTAAGCCTATAAATACAACTATACTGTACATTATTGCAAATGTAAGAGTTATAAATGGAATCGTCCATAAGAATTGGACATCCCAATAACCGGATTTAGCGGAAAGTATTATCCATATAGAACCGAGAAGAAACACCATGCTTAAAAACATAAATAAGACTGCGCCCAGATATTTAGAGAGCAGAATTGTCATTCTTGAAATGGGTTTTGAAATGAGTAAATCTATCGTCCCTTTTTCAAGCATTGACGGGATAAAAGATGCCGTTGAAATAAGGGAGAAGAATAATATAAGCGCCCATGCAAGATCAAGAAATCCTTTTTCAACCATGTGAACGGTTTGTTTTACATCTGCAAGCGAAATGACGCCTTCAACTGCATCAAGATTTACTATAAATAACATGAACAGCACAACTATTGCATAAAAAATATAATAGCCTATGAATATTTTCTTGGCGAGAGCTTCGCGAAATGTATTTTTTATTATTGTCAGCATTAGGCTACATTATCCTGTTTGATCACATTAATAAATAATTCTTCAAGAGTGCTTGACCTCTGGCTAACTCCTTTTATTCCAATTTTATTCGACCGCAAGAGGTCAATTATATTATTTACAATCTGCACGCCAAGTTCTGTGTGAATCTCCGTTTCACCTATGCCTGCATTTCCATCTATATTTAAGATTTGTTGTTTCAGGTCAAGTGAAATAGGGTCAATTGTATGGATTTCAAATATATTCTCCGACCTTGTTAAATCATCAACATTTCCTTCTTTTATTAAATCGCCTTTGTTTAGGATTGCAACACGGTCGCAAATCATTTCAACTTCCGATAGCAAATGTGAGTTGAGAAATATTGTTTTCCCTTTGGAACGCAGATTAGTTAAAATATCGCGTATTTCTTTCCTTCCGATAGGATCTACGCCGTCAGTAGGCTCATCAAGGAATATAAGTTCAGGATCGCTTAACATAGATTGAGCCAAGCCCAATTTTTGCATCATCCCTTTTGAATATTTTTTAATCTTCGTTTTATTCCACTGGCTTAGGCCCATCGTTTCAAGATATTCGTCAATCTTTTTCTTAAGGCTAGTATCACTTTTTAAACCGGAAAGTCGTCCGTAATAATCTAAAACCTGCTCACCTGTAAGATAATTCGGGAACCTGTGATTTTCAGGTAAATACCCGACTTTATTTTTCCATTTATGGCTTTTTACTTCTGTTCCAAAGATTTTAGCTGTTCCGCGTGTTGGAAATGTTATAGCAAGAAGTATTTTGATAAGCGTAGTTTTACCCGCTCCGTTTGGACCAAGCAAACCGAAAATTTCGCCTTTATTTACCGTAAAAGTAAAATCATTAAGCGCATTGACTTTTTGTTTTGAAAAACGTGACGAATATTCTTTGCTTAAATTTTGCGTTTCAATTAATGCCATTTTTTTTTAAATAGATTCCCGCTTTCGCGGGAATTCATTTTGTCTTTTTAAACTCTTTTATAAAGAAATCAAATTCATTCTTTGTTACTGTTGAGGGTTTCTCCTTTGCCTCGCGCTCTTCTTCCAATCTTTCTATCCTTCTATCTTTCACCTCACCCCAGAATCCTTCGGCAGTTTGGATTCTTGCACCGCACTCTTTCGCAAAAAAAGTTACATCTCTATCCGATGATATAACCTTAACCAGTTTTGGATTTTTTGCTTTTTCAATTAGATGTTTAATTAAAGCATCTGCATTTCCGTAATCAGGGCCGGTATCGGTTTTCGAAAACTTAACGTCAATAATTTGTTCATGCTTATTTTTACCATAGCCGTCAAAAACTAAAATTACTTTAACACCTTTGCCAAAGAAATGACTTTGCAGCTTTTGTACCATTGCATCAACACATGCATCCTGCGATTGCTTCAGCAGCAGCTGAAGTTCGCTTACCTTATGCATTAAATTATATGCGTCAATGATTATTGTTTCCATGTCTATTTCATTTTTTTAACCGTGAAGTATTCCAGATCTTTTTCAAATACCGGTTTTAGTTCCGTCATTTCCTCTAAGCTGACCCACTTAATATCTGAAATTTCATTTGAATT
>DASXTZ010000120.1:0-7468 GCA_036505135.1 Ignavibacteria bacterium | reverse complement strand
GAAGGCGGCTCCTCACTGTACCAATTGGTACGTCAAGGAATTCCGCAATTTCTTCATAGCTTAAACCTTCAAGATCGCATAATATCACCACGGTCTTATAATCGTCCTGCAAGGAGTTCAGTGCATTCATTACATCGTCGTCAAGTAAGTTCGAAAAAACTTTGTGCTCTAAATCATTCGGGTCTACAAGTTCATCCCTTATCGAATCATAAAAATTCTGCACATCTTCATAGTCAACTTTAGAAGGTTCCTTCTTGTTTTTTCGGTACTTATTTATGTAACAATTCTTCATTATTCTGAACAACCATGCCTTGCAGTTAGTTCCTCTTTCAAACTTGTGAAAGAACCTGAAAGCTCTCATAAATGTATCCTGAAGCAGGTCGTCTGCTTCAAGCTTGTCTCCTGTCATACGAAGCGCGTAATTATATAATAGCTTCATATGGGGAATGGCTTCCTGCTCAAATATCTTTTTCCTCATTTCCAGCTCTGCCGGAGTAAGCTCATCAAGCTTAGTATCTTCGGCCTCTAAATAATCATCATTATCCTGAATAATATCGGGGCTTTTTATTTGATTATTGTTATTAATTTTAAATTCTCGCTTTCTATAGTTACTGGATAAAAATACTGAATTTTATTTCAGATTTCAAGCAACTGCTGCCTCTGTATCCCTAACGTTTTTACATGAGCTCACGTAAAATAAATAAATACTGCTATTTATAAAAAACAGTATAAAGAATATTTACAATATTTTACCCCATTGAAATATCACTTTTGCCTGTTAATATCGAAACAATGTCATCATTTTAATTGTTTAATAAATATTATTTTGAATATCATTCAATAATTATTCATATTTCCCATAGAATGAAAAAATTTACAAAAATGCGCTTTTTTTTAACACTGCTTCTGGCCGCTTCCATAAATGCTAATTGCAATTTTCGGACCAATACGTCCATTAGAGAGCAAAAAAGCAGTTCCGGAAATGATTCGTATTCATTAAGTAATGCTCAGAAAAACAATAAAAGCCAATCTTTTAAAGATTCTGTTAATGTTAATTTTTCTTATGCGAAAAAAGAGCTTGAATCGAAATTAACTGACGAGTTTGGATTTTATGAAAAAAACTACTTCTTAATTATAAGCAATCTTAGTAATGACGAAACCAATAAAATTATCGATAATACGATTGATCGTGCTGTTGAGTGTTTTTATAATGATTATTTTGAAACAAAGCCTGATGAGGCCACAACAATATTTCTTTTTAAGGATGATCAGTCCTACCGCTTGTGGGCTAAAAAATTATATGGTGATGACGACCTTTCAAGATTTGGTTACTATAAGCCTACATATAAAGTGATGCTGATGAATATTTCAACAGGTACCGGAACATTGGTTCATGAAATGACACATGCTCTTGTCAGGTATGATTTCCCTTCTATCCCATCATGGTTTAATGAGGGGCTTGGTTCACTTTACGAGAGATGCTCTTTGAACAATAAAGAAATAATTGGCTACGTAAACTGGCGTCTTCCCGAGCTGCAGGACGCAATGAAAGACGGTTCATATACATCACTTGAACGATTAATGAATACTGATTATGATGAATTTTACGGCGAGCGGAGTGCATTCAATTATGCCCAGGCAAGATATTTATGTATGTTCCTTCAGGAAAAAGGATTACTAAAACAATTCTATAGAAGCTTCAGAGATACTTATATAGAAGATAATACAGGCAAGAAACAAATTGAAAAGGTTTATGGGAGTTCTTTAAAGAATCTTGAAGATGATTATTTGAAATGGGTAAAGACCCTGCGGTATGAGTAATGACAAATATCAAAGCTCAAATGTCAATTTAAGCCCAAAATCTAAATATCAAATAATATAGGCCCGGTTTGTATTACACTAAAAGAATTTTGGCTTTGATATCTTGAAATTTGAAATTGAATTGGCATTTTGCCTTTGACATTTGACATTATGCCGTTAATTGTTAATTCACCCTTATTTAACTATATTTGAGAAATTTTTACGGTATTTATGAATCCTCTGGTACATCTTTTCCTGGCAGGGTTTTTTTCGGTTATACCTATGGTATTCTATCTTCTTATTATTTGGTGGATGGATAGGTATGAACGCGAGCCTTTTTGGCTGGTATCACTCAATTTTCTTTGGGGGGCAACCGGAGCCATCATATTTGCTATCATAGGCAGTATAATTATGGGCCTGGGTGTAACTGAATTTATTTACCAGTTTGCAAATGATAACGATGCGGGAGTGCTCCAGCAGCTTTCGGGCGCTGTATTAGTAGCTCCCGTTGTAGAAGAAAGCACAAAGGGCATATTCCTGTTACTAATGGCTATAAGCAGAAACTATGACGGGCCTGTTGATGGCGCTGTTTACGGTGGAGCGGTTGGACTTGGTTTTGGAATGACTGAGAATTTTCTCTATTTCCTGAGTTTTCCTAAAGATTATACCAGCCTTATAGTCCTTATTATTATAAGAACGTTATTTTCGGCAGTACTGCATTGCTGCACTCAGGCAGTGTTTGGTGCAGCTATTGGCTTTGCAAAATTCAAAGGGTTTCTTGCAAAACTTTTTATTATACCGGCTGGACTTGGGCTTGGAATGTTTATGCATTTTATGTGGAATCTCACTGTCAGCTTTACCTCAACTGCGTTAATCGGGTTTGCTTTCATGATAATATCCGTAATTATAATATTGGTTATATTCCAGATTGCTGTTTATAAAGAGGGGAAAATTATTTTAAAGGAATTAACCGATGAAGCTAACACTACCGGTTACATACCAAAGGAGCATCTTGCGTATCTTCCATATACATCAAGAAGATTCAAAAAGGGCTGGCTGCCAACTCATATAAATCAGAAAATCTATGTTAAAACTGCTGTAAAACTTGCCTTAAGAAAAAACCAGGTAAAATCTGTAAGCCCGTCAGCAAAATTAGGCTACGAGCGCGATATAGAATCCCTTAGAAGAAGAATTTATGCAATGATATTTGGAACCCAGCAGCAAACAGTATAATTTAAATTGCGAGGAGCGGAGCGACGAAGCAATCTTATACATTCTTTAAAACTATTTCCTTAAAAGATATAGTAAAGTTTGTAATACTAATGAAAAAAAATTAAGCCAGTCCGTTTATTGCGGGCTGGTTTTATAGTTTATATGGTTTGAATTGATAAGAGAAAATTTTAAGAACATAGTTTATCAGACATTTGCTCAAATTCTGCCAAGAGCCCTTTTGTTTATCTTCACATTTTATTTAGCAGCAACCCTTGGCAGCATTGAGTATGGAAAATATGATTTTTCTTTATCAATTGGTTATCTAATTGGAGTGTTCTTTGAGCTTGGCGGTAATGTAATTCTTACCAAATATGTTGCGCGTGGATTTTACTCCAGTTACAAATACTCTTTAAAATTCCGAATAGTAAGTATTTTATTAACTTTTATAGTAGTATTTGCAGTATTTACTATAACCGGCCTCCATAAACAAATATTGTTTCATATACTGGCTGCCGCAATTGGAATTGCTTTCAGCTCGCTAATGAACCTCAATTTTGCATTCTTCCGCGGCTTGAAAAAGATGAATTATGAAGCAGTTGTGCTTATAATACAAAAAATTCTTTTCATAGCAATATGCCTGGTATTTCTAATGCAGACAAATAATTCATTTTACTCATTATTATCTTTTGCATTGAGTATGGTTATCTCATGGATAATAATTCAATGGATTTTCATTAAAGAACACCACAAATACGTTGAGCTTAACAGTCAAAACCAAATTTTATTCCGCGATTACTTTAAAGATGTAATGTCGCTCGCGCTGGTTGAGGTATTTTCAATAATATATTTCAGGGTGACACAAATAATACTTGAAGCTTATTCGGGATACTCACAAGTGGGGGTTTATGGAGCTTCTTACAAGCTGGTCGAAGCATTTACAAATATCCCTTCAATATTAATGATAGTATTATTCCCGGGTTTTGCTAAGCTTGCTGTTGAAAGCCGCCTTGAATTTAAGGTGCAATTTTATAAGGTATTAAAACTGTTATTACTACTGGGCATCGGCAGCTCTGTTTTTTGCTGGATTTTTGGTAAACCTATATTTTCTTTACTTGGGAAGGACTACGGAGATTCTTTTATACTTGTTCGCTATATGACTCTGGCGCTTACTGCAATTTTTCCTAATTATCTGTTAACACAATCGTTAATAGCCTTAGACCAGAATCTTAAATATGCCTCGGTGCTGTTTATCGTCCTGGTTTTAAATTTAGGAATATCGTTATTGCTCGTGCCTCAATTTGGAGCATATGGCTCGGCTATTTCAGTCGGAATTTGTGAAGTGATCATATTTGCCGCATGCTTTTATCTTTTAAATAAAATATTCAATGAAAACGCTGCAAAAACATAAAGTACCTTTGATAGTCAGGTTTTACCGTTTGAAAAATATTGGGTTTTTAACTTTTACCGATACAATAATTAGATTTATAAAACCTTCAAAAAAATATACCGGTACTCTATCTAAAATTTTATTTATAAGAACCGATAAGATTGGTGATGCACTTGTAACTGTTCCTGTTTTGCGTGATTTGAAGCTTAACTATCCTGAATTAATTATCGACGTTTTGTGCTCTGATAAAAATAAATTTGTATTTGAAAATCTTGATTATATAAACAAGCTTCATGTCTTCAATTCATATAGAAATAAGGAAAACCTGATCGAAGAAAAATATGATGCCGTAATTGATCTTGTAAGTATAGATAAAAAGCTCATCCATATATTAAAAAAATGTTCCGCTTTCATTGCGGGCTCAAGGATATTTCTGTATTCATGGATTTATGATTATTATCTTTCCACTAATTGGGTATCGGAACTTGATAAGGATGTAATGAGCCGCAAAATTGAAAAATTATTGACCGACTGTTTTAATTTCAAATTTACAAAAAGGGATACCTCACAGCCTTACGATAAAAGTTATTTAACAGAAGGAATCAACAAAGAATATGATTTGCTTATTCATCTTGGAACGAGTGAAATAAGAAAATTTGATGCGTATATTGAAGAAAAAGTCATTGAACTTCTCGCTGATAAGAAAATATTGATAACCGATGGTTACAAATCGGAAAGATTCATCTATTATCAAAATAAGTTTCAAGATAAGAGCAATATAATTTTTAAGCTGTATCCTTCGCTTCTGGATATAGCATCCGATGCCATTAAGTCAAAGCAAATTTTGTGTTATGACGGAGGACAGGCCCATTTTTTGGGACAATTTACAAAATGTATTGTAATGTATGGTTCTGTGTCACCGCTCCAATGGGCACCATATGATTTTTCCGAATATGAATTGTACAAAAAATGCTACAATGGCGTTACGGTTTTAAAATCGAAAGGCAGCAAAGGACACATTGCCGCTTATTTTCCAATCTGGTGCATACCATGCTATGGTATAGGATGTAATACACGCCCCTGTATAAATAATATTTTGCCCGAGCAGGTGAAGGATTTGATACAAGCCTAATGAATTTTACGAAAGAAACTAAATACGCAATTTTTAAAGCAAGCTGGATCATTTTGATGCTGGGCACAATATGTGATTTAAGCCTTATCGAAAATCTAAATGTGGGCTTTTTTAATATAAACTTGCAATTTTCTTCCCTATTCCTGATCTTATATTTAGTGTCCTTCTTAATTATATACCCGTTAAATAAAATTAATTTATTATTTGATGAAAAGATTAATAAAGTAAATATTATTATTCTCACATTGCTTTTAATGCTGGCATTTATTTCCAGTTATTTTAGCATAATGCAAAAATATGCTCTAGTAACAACCATTTCGAGGTTCACGCTATACTTTTTAGCCTTTATTGCGACCATCCTGAATTGCCGGTTTTTCGCTAAAGCAAATGAATTTATTTTAAAATCATTTATTTATGCTAACTTTATTATTGTTTTAAGCAGTATCGCTGATTATTACATTTATGATTTCAACAGGCTTCTGGTGGATAACTTCGGCCATATGGAAACTAAACATTCTGCCATTAGAATCGGCCAAATTACCTACTTAAGGCCTTCCGGCTTCGTAACTGACACAAACCTTACAGCATTTACGATAGCATTCGCCTCTTATTTATTGATTTTAAATCGTAATAAATTTAATAAATTTTTTACGTATGCATTTTATTTGCTTTCGGGCTACAGCTTCGGAATGCTGGCCTCAAGAAGCGCCCTCCTGCTGGTTATATTTTTTCTGGCAGCGGCATTAATATTCAAACAGATTAACTGGAAGCCAATTTTAATATTTACGATTATATTTTCCCCAATTCAGTTATTAACGCCTCAAACTCAGGGTCGGTTTTTTCAGGTGGCTGATAAGAGCAAAAAAGTTGAAGAAATGGAAACGGGACGTCCTTTAATATGGAAAGCCGACGTTTTCGCGATGCAGGTAAAGCCTTTACTGGGGCTGGGCACAAATGTTTTTTTCAAACAGAGTGATATTTTTATTTCTAAGGTACGGGGACAAATAAATGATGATATTTATTTAAAAGAGCTTTCAGATTCAAGCCACCAGCCGGAGGAAGGAATAAACCCTCACAATATTTTCCTTTCCATGATAGTTGAATATGGGATAGCCGGAATATTATTATTTTTGATTTTAGTAATTTATAATTTTAATTATATATTAAGGATAAAAAAATGGAACAGTTTAATAGCATTCACAGGGATACTATTTGTTTCTTCGATTTCAAATTATGCACCGTATTATAAATATTATATGCTGTTATGTACTGTTTTTTACGTTAACATTAAAAACGATTTAAGGATTGAACGAGATGCCGGCCAGAAAAAATGAATTCATAAAAGTAAAAAAGATACTTATTTTTCGCTTATGCTGTTTTGGTGATGTTATTAAGCTTACTCCCGTCATTGGAGCATTGAAAGAAAAATTTCCTGATTCTGAAATTACAATAGCGGCATCATCATGGATAAAAAAACTCCTTCCATATTTAAAACATGTTAACAATGCAATAATATTTGATGCACCGTTCGAAAAAAGCTTTCGCAAGAGGGCATCCAAAACAATAGCCTTCATTTCAGCCTTAAGGGATGAAAAATTTGACCTGGTTTTACTGGCTCACAGAAACAGCATGTTCGGGCGAATATTAAAGCTGGCGGGAATAAGATACAGGCTTGGCTTTACTTCAACCAAATTTCTCACACACACAGTAAATTATGATTATAAAAAACACTTTACCGAAAGACATCTGGATATCCTTACCGCACATGGCATACCTGTCAGAAAAATAGATATAGAGCTAAAAAGCAAACAAAACAAAACTGACATCCTAAAAAAATACGGTATTTCGGTTTCGGGCATGATAATTGGGATTTTTCCATTTGGAGGCTCAAACCCCGGCACACAAATGGATATCAAAAGATGGGATTATGATAACTA
>DASXTZ010000119.1:0-2254 GCA_036505135.1 Ignavibacteria bacterium | reverse complement strand
GATCGGGGGAAATTTCTTGCAGGCGTTGAGGATTAATCGTTTTCGATAAGTACTGGACGCTGCTTTTTGATTTCACAAAGGATTGGATAAAGGGCCTTTCACATTTTGGACATTGGACATGGAATTCTTAAGATTGGATTTTATTAGTTCGTGACATAAATTTCAGACAAAATCTTTCTAATTGCAATGATAATCGTCATTAATTTATTTGTTTACCGGATAATTTTAATACGCTATAAAGAAATGTACTTAGTGAAAAGATCATTACTATGAGCCACTTGATCAGCCTCAACACAAATTTGCCTACTTTACTTATGAATAAAGTAAAAACCCCAAGAATTTAAACGAATTTTTCCAGCACAGCAGATTGCAAAGGGTATTTCGCTATTCCAAAATAGTGGCATCAGTTTTTCCTATGAATTAATGACAAACATCAGTATTTTCATTAACAAATAAATACGAACTTAGTCTAAACTCTTTGTTATGCGCACTGTAAAAGATATTCTCGATAGCAAGCCGAAAACTTATAATTATATTGAGCCAACTGCACTTATTATCGATGCCATTAATCTTTTAAACTCAGTTAACCTGAGCTATCTCATTGTTATGGATGGTCATGAATATAAGGGTATATTTTCCGAAAGAGACTATACTCGGAATGTGATTTTGAAAGGAAGAGCAAGCAATACAACAATGGTAAAAGATGCTATGACAACGGATTTGCCAATAGTAGAGTCAACCGATTCAGTTGAATATTGCATGAACCTCATGAATTCACATAAAACCCGTTATTTGCTGGCTTATGATGCTAATCAATTTGCCGGCGTGATCACTATTCATGATTTGCTGAGGCAGGTAATTGCAAATAAAGAACAAGTATTTGATCACACAGCAGCAAAAACATTGCTTGATAACGATGAAAGCGGGCGTATTTATTAATGGCGCTTGAAATACTGAACATCCCGTTCATGCTTTTGTGCCGCCTCTAATGAGTCAAATGTTCCAAGATTTCGCCTTTTATTTGTTTTTGGATTTTTCTTTCTTGAATACAAGCGGTATTTACCCGATTTTAATTTGCGTATCATAGTAATTGGGTTTATATAGTCGGGGCAATGAACATGCCATAACATTAAACATAAATAAATTGGGGGGTAGGAATCTAAAAGAAGTGGAATAACCTATTTTCTCAATTCTTCATATAAAAAGGCATAATTATAGTGGCAAACATTGAAAGGATGTTATATGAAGAATTTTTCTTTATTACTTCTCTTGATCCTTTCTTTCGTATTGTTTTTTATTGGTATTCTCATACCCGATAGAGGGAGCCTGCTTCATATAATTTTTGTAGTTACAGGTATAATACTTGGCTTTCTGTTTTACTTATTGACATTTATACAAGTTTTAAAAACCTCTTCTTTAAGCGAGGGCAGAAGAATCTTTTGGATTGTAGCTATCATTTGCGTACCCATGATCGCAAATTTTATTTATATAATTATGCACGACGCTGATACAAGAAAGCAAATTCCAAAGCCGCAGATATAAAATAGTTTTAAATGGAATCAATATGAAAAAAAATCAAACTGCAGGAAACGATAAAAGGAGGAGTTCTCCTGAAAAGGATTTACAGACGAATCATAACAAGCAAGGAGTAGATAAAGTACCTGGCGAAGAAGTTGGTAAAGGTGAAAAAGTAAATCCTAGAGATTTGAAAGGAAAAAAAGTGGACGCCGATCCTTCGCAAGAAAGTGATAGGCCTGCCGAATAAATTTTCTATTGCGATACACGAGGAACAAAAAACTTTATAAGTATCAAACCTGCAATAAAACCGCCAATATGTGCAGCATAAGCTACACCACCTGCTTCGGAACCGCCAAGCATTCCCATTCCGTTTATCAATTGAAAAACTATCCAGATGCCTATGGCCCAAAAAGCAGAAACATGGGTAATAAAGCGGAATAAAAACATGGTTACTCTTCTTCTTGGATATAATAAGATATATGCACCCAATATACCTGAAATAGCCCCTGACGCTCCCAAACTAGGAATAAAAGGATTTTGACCCAAAAGCTTTGTAGCAAATACATGGCTGAGTGAAGCAATAATTCCACAAAGCAGGTAAAAAAATAAGTATCGTTTATGCCCTATGGCGTTTTCGATATTGTCTCCAAATATCCATAAATAAAGCATGTTGCCGGCAATATGAGCTAGCCCTCCGTGCATGAACATGGAGGTGATCAAGGTAAAATAAACAGGG
>DASXTZ010000118.1:0-5537 GCA_036505135.1 Ignavibacteria bacterium | reverse complement strand
TCTGCAATGCTAATTGCTCTTTACGATTATTGGGGATATTACAATGTTAATTTTTTCGGAGGTGAGGTTCAAAATCCAACACGTAACATTCCCAGAGCTATAATTTATTCTATTCTCGCAGTTGCAGGGTTATATATAGTTATGAACATTAGTATACTTGGAGTTCTGCCATGGCAGCAGGTGAGTGAAACTGCAGGCACTGATGCACGAAAATATATCATATCGGTTTTTATGGAAACTATTTACGGCTCATGGGCGGGAAATCTTGTAACATTATTAATTGTGTGGACAGCTTTTGCTTCTGTGTTTTCGCTGCTGATGGGATATTCAAGAGTGCCCTATGCCGCGGCAGTGCAGGGTGATTATTTCCATGTATTTTCCAAGGTTCATCCGAAGCATAAGTTTCCATATGTATCACTGTTAACGCTTGGATTTGTTGCAATCCTGTTTTGTTTTCTCCGGCTTAAAGATATTATTGCAGCGCTTGTGGTGATTCGTTTAATGGTCCAGTTTCTTGCGCAAACTATTGGAGTTATTTATTTTAGGATCAAAAATCCAAATATCGAACGTCCGTTTAAGATGTGGCTGTATCCGTTGCCTGCAATATTGGCTTTCATTGGCTTTGTTTATGTTTTATTTTCACGTCAGAATTTCCAGAAAGAAATTAAGTACGCAATTGTGCTATTAATAATAGGAACGATTTTGTATATATGGCGTGCATGGAGAGGAAAGTTTTGGCCGTTTTTGTCATCCTGAGCACAGCGAAGGATCTTATTGTTTTAAAGAAATTTAATTTTTACGATAATGTTAAATAAATATTTTTTCTTATTTTTTACAGTTGTGGGACTGACTCTTTATTCCCAAAACCTATCAATCCATAAAATATCGGATATTAATATTGTAACTATCTCAAATCCAATGGGAATTGCAGCTCAAATCCCCCAATCTTTACCAGGTTCAATAAATCCGGACAAACAAACTTTACAACCAGAGCATGATAATCCATTATTCACCTGGGTTTTAAAATTTTCTGCTGCTGGCAGGGTATTCAAGGACATTTCTTTCTATAATACACAGGTTGGATACATTGTAAGCGAGCTTGGGGGTGTTTTTAAAACTACAGACGGCGGCGATAACTGGACAGCAATTATGAATCTCGGCTTTCCATACTATTGGTATGGTGTCAATGCCATTTCAGCTGATACAGTTGTGATATCCGGTTTCAACAACCAGGGACCGATAAACACGGGTGTCGTGAGGTGGACATTAAATGGCGGTACAAATTGGTCCGCCGATATAGTGCTTACAAGGCCATTAAGTGGTGTTGGCTGGCTTGATAGAGTTCATTTCTTTAATCAAAATACAGGGATTGTTATGAATGGCCTCTCCGGAGATTGTTATTATACATCGACAGGCGGAAAAGATTCGTCCGCATGGACTTTTATCACAGTTTATCCAAGCAGCGGCTGGATCGCAGGTAACATCGATGCACAGGCAAATGGAAACGTTTATGCTACCGGTATTCGTTTTGCAAAGAGCACAAACTATGGGCTGAACTGGACAACAAGTTCTTCGGCTGATAATGTTTTTGACGGCGGGGTGGATTTTCTTGATAATAATAATTTATTCGGCTGGACGGGCGGTGGGCAGATAAGCGATCCTGTTTCCGGCTGGACACATAGAACAACTGACGGCGGCACTACATGGGGTCCCAGGCAGCTTGTGTTTCCCTATCCCGTGCGGGCAGTATATTTCTTTGACCAGAATACAGGTTTTGCAATCGGAGGAAACCTGTATCAGAATGCCGGAGGAATTTACAGCACATCAAACGGTGGAGCAAACTGGAACCTGGATAATAGTACCGGCGCTGAAATGTTTTCAATGGACTACAAAGCAATTTCTCCTGATTCAATGGATGTCTGGTGTGTTGGCTCAACCGGTGGCGGGACAGGATATACAGGCAAATTGTATAAGGCAAGAATACAAAATCTGGTTGGAATTAATCTTATAAATTCCGAAGTACCAAAAGAATTTAAATTATATCAAAACTATCCAAACCCGTTTAATCCGTTAACAAAGATTAAATTTCAGGTCCCGGCAGGGGCTCAATATATTGAGCCCGTACAGTTAATAATTTATGATATCCTTGGCAATGAAATCCAAACGTTGGTAAATAAGAATCTTCAACCGGGAACATATGAAATTACATTTGACGGAAAGAATTTATCATCAGGTGTTTATTTCTACAGATTAAATTTAGAAAAATACAGCGAAATTAGAAAAATGATATTGGTGAAATAGAAAGTAAACCGATATGAACAAATTATTGTTAATACTACCGGTTTTGTTATTCAATTTAGAAATCAAGTCACAATTAAATGTCGAATGGGTAAAAACTTATAACGGGCAATATAATTATCAGGATATTGCTTATGCAATGACAGTTGATAGATTCGGGAATGTTTTTGTTGCAGGAGCAAGTTTTGGCCCTGGCGGGTCTGATGATATTCATTATGATATCGTAACTGTTAAATATGATGCTAATGGAAATCAACAGTGGGATAGAAGATATGGTGTTCAATTATTTGATAGAGGAGTTGATTTAGTAACCGATGATAATGGCAATGTTTACGTCACTGGAGAAAGCTGGTCCGACACGAATATCAGGTATTCAATTGTTAGTATTAAATATAAACCGGATGGAACAAGAGAATGGGTAGACAGATATTATGAAGAACCCGGTTATGGTGGAGCTCCTTGTGATGTTGATTATTATAACGGCAATATATTTGTATGTGGTTATTATTTTGCAGATTCATTGTCAAGGATTGTTACAATTAAGTATAACCAGACAGGGGTACGACAATTTGTCCTTAACTATGACAGAGGAACCAATTACTACAATCAATCAAACTCGATGTTTATAGATGATTCAGGTTATATTTATGTTACCGGGAAGAGTTGGAAATTTATTAGTGACCCCAGGGCATTCGTAGATTTTATAACTCTTAAATACAATTCTGAAGGACAATTACAATGGTCAGCCTTATTCAATGGCTTAGGTGATAGTGATGATGTCGCACATTCGGTAATTACTGACTTGAACGGTAATGTTTACGTAGCGGGCAATAGTTATACAGCTGGGACAGAATGGGATCTTACACTAGTAAAATATAATTCGGCGGGTGTAAGACAATGGGTGAAAACTTACCCGGGAAATACATCGAGATGGGATCTACCCGTTAAAGTATTATTAGATACTCAATTAAATCCTTATTTAATTGGTACTACTCGGCAGGGTAACTATCATGATATAATAATTATTAAATATAATCCTGATGGAATGATGCAATGGTGGCGAAAATATGACGGGCCAATAAGCAGCCAGGATTATATGGTTGATGCTACAATTGATTCAAATAAAATTTATGTGACAGGCATTAGCTGGTCTTCGTCACTTTTTGATACTTTTGTAATACTTAAGTATAATTCTTCAGGCAAACTTGAATGGATATATAGAAACATAAATCAAATGAATCTTGTCCATTTTGACCCTGCAAGTATATTTATTGCAAATTCAAATGTATATTTGACAGGTACTGATGATGAAAATTGGGGGGATTATGTAACTTTTAAATTTACACAACCGATTGGAATACAATCAATATCAACCGATATTCCGGACAAGTGCACACTTTCTCAAAATTACCCAAACCCGTTTAATCCTGTAACAAAGATTAAATTTCAGGTCCCGGCAGGGGCTCAATATATTGAGCCCGTACAGTTAATAATTTATGATATCCTTGGCAATGAAATCCAAACGTTGATAAATAAGAATCTTCAACCGGGAACGTATGAAGTTACCTTTGATGGTAAGAATCTATCATCAGGTATTTATTTCTATAAACTGGAAGTAGAAGACTTTAATGAAGTTAAGAAAATGGTTTTGTTAAAATAGGTAAGTGGGTAATCTTTTTTAAATTCACAATTCACAATTCAAAATTGCTTCTAAAGCATCCATTTCTTTTTCTTCTTTTTCACTTCAACCCAAACTTCATCATCTACTATTTTTACGTCAAATGTCTCAAGCTTCGCAGCCAGGTCAGTGCATTCCGGGGGAGTTTCGCCAGTTCGTAAATGGAACTGCCAGCCGTGGATCGGGCAGGCAAGGTAAAGGTTTTCGTCTATGTATCCGTCATACATAACCTGTGATTGGTTATGCGGACAGATATTTATTACTGCAAATACTTTCTCATATACCCTGAAAACAGCTATATCTCTGTCATTAACGGTAAACTTTCTGCCGCGTTTGTTAGGCAGGTCGGTTATTCTGCAAATCTTTTGAAAGTCTTCCATATCTATATACGCATTTATCTATTTTTTAACTCCATTTTATCAAAAAGCATAAATCCTTTTTCGTTCTTCTGAACCTTTGCAGTTTCCGTAAATGCATCATGTTCAAAGAATAATAACCAGTTTTCATCGGCAATTTTCGGGAGAAACTTTTTCTTTTCATCAAGCGTGGTCAATGGAAATAAATCATATCCCATAATATACGCAAAAGGAAGATGCGAAGTTGTCGGGAATAAATCAGCGGTAAACAGTAATGTTGTTTTATCATCTTTAACTGTTACAAGCTGCATTGCATAAGTATGGCCATTTACAACATGAAGGTTAATAAGGTCATCAAATTTACTATCACCGTTGAAAAAATTAAGCTGCTTTTTCTCCTGTATTAACATGAAATTTTCGGGCATAAAGCTTGCTTTATCGCGGTCACTTGGATTCACTGCCCATTCCCAATGCCTTTTTTGAACATGGTAAGTAGCGTTAGGGAACATAAGCTGCAGGTTTCCATTTTCGTCGCGTTTGGTCGAGCCTCCCGCATGGTCAAAATGCAAATGTGTTATTATAACATCTGTAATATCATCAGTTTTGTATCCTATTTTACCAAGCTCACCTTCAAGAGTAAATTTGGAATGGTCAACGCCGTAAATTTCATTCAGCTTTTTGCTCATCTTGTAGCCAACGCCGTTATCAACTATTATTTTCTTTTTATCTGAAACCAATAGTAATGACCTCATGCACATGTCAATGCGGTTCTGTTCATCGGCGGGATTTGTCCTTGACCATAAAGGCTTTGGCACAACACCAAACATGGCTCCGCCATCCAGCCTGAATAAGCCCGTTTGTATTGAATAAAGCTTGTATTCTCCTATTTGCATTCCTTAATCCTTGTCCCTTGAGCGTTAGTGAAGGATCTCATTAAATTTTATTTTGTGAGTTCTGTTTCTAATTTATTTAATTTATTTGTTTCTTTCATCCAGTCATGATATAGATTCTTTAACAGTTTTTTTAACTCTGAATATTCTGCATTAACTTTTTTAACTTTTTCTGAATCTTTATAGTATTCTTCTGAAGCCATTAAGTTTTCGATTTCTTTTACCCTGTGTTCGCTTTTCTTGATTTCCTTTTCGATTTTATGAATGCTGTCTTTTATTGGCTTTGAAATACTGTAGAATTTATTCCTGGTTTCT
>DASXTZ010000117.1:0-2292 GCA_036505135.1 Ignavibacteria bacterium | reverse complement strand
CACACGAAACGAGCAAACACCGTAATTGCCTATTACTCCGGCTCCTGCCGACGCCATTGCAAAGGTGAGCACATCTGTTTTTTCAAGCGGAACGAATACAACAATTTTATATCTTTTGGTAAAAGAATCATTATTACCATTTATGGATTTGATATTCTTTGCCCCTAAAATCTTTTTTGCCAGTTTCTCTGCTTTTGATGCCATATTATAAAAAAAATGTCCCGTTTGGTTCTCGGGACATTTTTAATTCAGTTTTGTTGTTGTATACTTATGTTTTGGCTTCTTCGATATTGCGGGAATCCGCCCCTTTGGGAGAAACTTTAATTTCACAATCATAATTAAACAAAAATAGATTTTCATTGATTTAAATTCAATGCAAAATAAATTTAGAAAATTGCACTTAATAGAAGAAATATTAAAGAATTCTAAAACAATTGCTGTAATAGGGCTTAAATACAGCCAGATACAGGTGGCTTATAAAATTCCTTATTATATGCAAAAACACGGGTATAAAATATACGGCGTTAATCCAATGATTTCAGGCAAAGAAGTTCTGGGCAAAAAAGTTGTAGGAAAAGTTACAGATATAAAAGATAAGATAGATATTGTAAATATATTCCGCAGGCCGGAGTATTTAGTTGAGCATGCTAAAGAAATATTACAGATGAATCCTTTGCCTAAATACGTATGGTTTCAATTGGGTATTTATAATGATGAGGCAGCTAAAATGCTGGAAGCAAATGGGATAAAGGTTGTGCAGAACAGATGCATCATGGTTGAACATGCAAACCTATGACGGGAAAAATTTTTATTCTCCGGCGGGCGTATTACTTTTTCTTCTTGTGATTATATCGGTAATCGTTAAAGATGTTTCCTTTAGCCTGAAATAATACTCATTAGTTTTAAAGTCTACAAATTTTTGCAGGACATAATTTTTACTAAGAGTATCTTTTTCCATAGTTATAAACCATACAGCGGGAGAGACTTCTACAATGGAAGCACCTTTATAGTCTGCACCCATTTTGTATATTTGGTTTTCAAGATATTCGGAAAGGTCTTCATCATCTGAATCGTTCAGGAAATCTACCATTACGGAAGATGAAAATTTTTCCTGTGGTGTAAGATTTGTATCGGCAGTATTATCGTCCTCATCCTGCGGCGGTGGAGTGTTGTCTTTCTGGCAGGACATAAAGACTAATAGAAACGCAGCAAATAAAAAAGTTTTTATTTTATTGTTTATTTCAATCCTCAAGTTGAAATAGTTAGATTATGCTAGCTCGCAATCAATCACAGGATTTCGAATTGTCGAATTTAGGATGGCATCTATGAGACCCTTCGCTTCGCTCAGGGAGAATTATATAATGCCAAGCTCTTTGCCGATTTCTCCGGAAAGCTCAAGAATTCTATCCAGATGCTCAGGCTCGTGTGTTGACATATAGGAAGTTCTTAACATAGCCATACCGGGAGGAACTCCGGGGGAAATAAATGCATTTGTGAAAACTCCCGCATCAAAAAGCTTACGCCAGAAAATAAATGTTCTCTCATCATCGCCTATGACAACCGGGACAATGCCTGTCTGGCCGTCAATCACTTTGAATCCTAATTTAGTAAACCCTTCACGCATGTGGTCTGCATTTTGAATGAGCTTATCTACGCGCCATGGCTCGGCTTCAAGAATTTCCAAAGCGGCCATAGCAGCTGCGCATGATGCTGGTGTTGGGGATGCGCTAAAAATAAGTGCCGGGGCATGATGTTTCACGTAATTTATAACCCTTTCCGAGGCCGCCATGAATCCGCCCAAAGATGCAAAAGTTTTAGAGAACGTGCCCATTGTTATATCAACCTTATGCATCAGGCCGTAGTGCGAACCGGTTCCGCGTCCGCCTTTTCCTATAACTCCAACAGCATGGGCATCATCGACCATTACTCTTGCATGAAACTCTTCTGCCAGCTCTATCATTCTGGGAAGATTAACTAATTCACCTGTGGTTGAAAAAACTCCGTCGGTAACAATTAATTTACCTTTATCTTTCGGAATTCTCTTAAGTACTGCTTCAAGGTCATCCATTTCATTATGCTTGTACCGCTTAAACTCAGCGAAAGCGCCTTTTGCCATGAGGTCTGCCGCTACTATACATGCATGGTTATCTTTATCCGATATAACATATTCGCCTTTTTGAACAAGCGTAGGAATAATTCCCTGTGCGGTCTGATAGCCGGTTGAAAATAAAAGCACCGCTTCGGTTCCGAAAAATTCAGCCATGCGGTGTTCAAGCTGAATATGAAGGTCAA
>DASXTZ010000116.1:0-5618 GCA_036505135.1 Ignavibacteria bacterium | reverse complement strand
TATTGTTGTGTTATCTTTATCAATTACAATTTTCTTTGCAGTTCCAAGATATGAAATTGTAGCATTCTCAAGCTTGAATCCTTTTTCTTCGCTTATAACGGTTCCATTTGTTAATACAGCAATATCTTCAAGCATAGCCTTTCTTCTGTCACCGAATCCAGGAGCCTTAACTGCAGCGATCCTTAACGTTCCTCTCAGCTTGTTGACAACAAGTGTTGCCAGAGCTTCGCCCTCAAGGTCTTCTGCAATAATTAACATTGAACGCCCTGCCTGCGCTACTTTTTCAAGTATAGGAAGCAGGTCCTTCATTGTAGAAATCTTCTTATCGTGAATTAATATATAAGGATCTTCAAGTATTGTTTCCATAGTGTCAGCGTCTGTTACGAAATAAGGTGAAAGGTAGCCTCTATCGAACTGCATACCTTCAACAATATCAACAGTGGTTTCAGTACCTTTGGCTTCCTCAACTGTTATAACACCGTCAGTTCCAACCTTCATCATAGCGTCGGCAATAAGTTCACCGATCTGCATATCGTTATTAGCAGAAATAGCACCGACTTGCGCAATTTCTTTCTTGCTTGTCTTATCGATACTTTTGCTTATATCTTTTAAACCGGAAACTATTGAGGTTACTGCGAGATCGATACCGCGCTTTAAATCCATCGGATTAGCGCCTGCAGTAACATTCTTTAAACCTTCCTGGTAAATTGCTTGTGCAAGAACAGTTGCAGTTGTTGTTCCGTCACCTGCTACATCGGAGGTTTTGGAAGCGACTTCGCGAACCATTTGAGCTCCCATGTTTTCAACAGGATCTTCAAGTTCAACTTCTTTAGCAACAGTTACGCCGTCTTTTGTAACTGTTGGTGTACCAAATTTTTTATCTATTACTACGTTTCTGCCTTTAGGACCGAGTGTGACCTTGACGGCATTGGCAAGCTTATCGACACCGCGTTTTAAAGCACTTCTGGCTTCAGTATCGAAATGAATTAATTTTGATGCCATGTCTTGTATTCTCCTTATTTAATTTTTTAAACTTTGTTGTTAACTTATTACAGCGTAAACGTCACCTTCTCTCATTATGAGATATTCATCATCATTAATTTTAACTTCAGTGCCGCTATACTTGCCGTATAAGATTTTATCGCCGACCTTTAATTCCATGTTTATTTTTTTTCCGTCGTCAGCGATCCTTCCCGTTCCAACTGCAACAATTTCGCCCTCCATTGGCTTTTCCTGTGCAGTATCGGGAAGGATGATCCCACCTTTGGTTTTTTCCTCCGGTGCCTTGGGTTTAACGATAACCCTGTCTCCGAGTGGTTTTAGATTCATAGTTTATTTCTCCTAAATTATTGTTTTAAAAAGATTTATTTATATAATAGAAGTATTAGCACTCAATAATAATGAGTGCTAAAATAATAAAATAAGTTGGTTTTGTCAATGGTTTCTTTTATGGTGCAGGATGAAAATAAAGCAGTCTAATACCCGATATTATGTATTATTTTTGTAATAACCAAAGGGAGCTAAATATGAAGTTCTTACGATTATTTATTCTGCTCACCTTCATCCAAATTTTTTTCAGCTCTTCAGAAGTCTTCTCGCTAGATACTAACGTCTTCAAATATTTTCCGCTGAAGGTTGGTAACCGGTGGACGTGGTTTGGGTTTGCCTACCCATTTGCGCCTCCACCCAATACAAGTCAGACAATATTATCCACTAAATTAATTAACAACCATCTTTATTACTTTTCAAAACATGATGTTCTTTGGGGAAACGGCACCATACAATCAACTTATAGTTATTGCCGAATTGATTCTTTAACTGGCAATTTTTACAGTTATGACACAGTGTCTCAGACAGAATGCCTGGCAGACAGCCTGAATTCAAGGAAGAATGATTCTGCACGAACGTGCGGGGGAAAGTGGTACAGGTGTATAGATACAGCTTTCTATAATATTTTTAATCAGAATATTAAAAGCAAAACATTTTACTGGACAAATTATTTTGAAGGAGGAGACGATCATAAATTAGCTCTTGGTATTGGCAAAGTACATTCTATGCAATACGGAGCAGGGTTCTCATCGGGATATTCATTGCGGGGGTGCTTAATTAACGGTGTTTTATATGGTGATACAAGCTTAGTCGGTATAAATCAAATTTCATCCGAAGTTCCTGAAACATTTTCTCTTTCCCAAAACTATCCAAACCCGTTCAACCCAACTACGAATATCGGATTTCGGATTGCCGATTTCGGATTGGTGAAGCTTGTGATATATGATGTGTTAGGTAGAGAAATTCAAACTCTGGTAAATGAGGAATTAAAACCCGGGACATATGAAGTTGAATTTCCGGCCCGCCAAAGCCTTGGCGCAGGCGGGGACGGCAGTAATTTACCAAGCGGGGTGTATTATTATACTCTTTCGGCGGGTGATTTTGTTCAGACAAAAAAAATGGTGTTAATAAAATGAAATTAATTAGCTGGGAGACACATAATGAAAAATAGAATATTATACATAGTTCTTTTATTTTCAAGCTTAATTAATTCAATTGCACAGTTTACAGAAGTTCCGACGCCAACAAATACCGCATTGTACTCAGGATGCACGTCAATTGGACCTAGTAACTACGCTTACATTTGGGTTTGCGGAGCGGGAGGAAAAGTCTATAAAGGACGCAATAATCCCCTAAGTCTGACCTGGTTAAATGTTTCAGGAAACCTACCTGCAAATGCCGAGCTTGTTACAATAGCTGCAATAGATACAATGATTGCATTTACGGGAGCGAATATAAGCACAACTGCATATATTTATAAAACAACAAACAGCGGAACGAACTGGGTACAGCAGTTTTCTCAGCCAAATGGGCATATAAATACGGTTTGGATGAGAAATGCACTTACAGGTTTTGCATATGGCAATCCCGTAGGCGGAAGATGGTCATTGTGGAGAACAACAAACGGAGGTTCAACATGGGATTCTACCGGAAGATATTTACCCGCAAGCGGCAATGAAACAGGTTACAATAATTCAATGTGGTGCGTTGGTGATACCATTATTTTCGGAACAAATAACACAAGAACTTACTTTTCGTCAAACCATGGCGCAAGTTGGCAGATTCAGTCAACCGGCACAGAAACAAATATTTTTTCAATTTACTGGGATTTTTACCTTCCGTCACGGCTATTTGCGGGCAGTACATCCAGCTTTATGAATAGCTCAAACTTCGGCTCAAACTGGCTGATTCAACAGAATGTGCCCGGAACCGGAAATATAATGGGCATTTGCAGTTACACTCCTGGAGTGTATGGCATAACAGAAACGATTCATTTATATATTAGAAGCAATAAAATTTACTCCGGACAATATTTTTCAGGTAATTGGGCTCAATTCTATACTTCGCCAGCAGGAAATTATACTTTTATGTTTCAGAAAAGAAATGAACCACCGCCTGCCATTCAAGGTATGGGTTCGATGGTTGCAGTTAGAGATAATGGCGGGGTTTCAATTTGTTTCACTTGCCGGTGGGGAGGAATCCGCAAACTGGGGAATAAAATACCAACATCATTTTCTATAAGCCAAAACTATCCAAACCCATTCAACCCAACAACAAAAATTAAATTTCAAATTCCTGCCCGATCCGCAGGCGGGGCAAAATTATCCAACGCAAAGCTTATTGTTTATGATATTTTAGGAAGGGAAGTTCAAACATTGGTTAACGAACAATTGACTCCAGGTACATATGAAGTGGATTTCGAGGGGACAAATTTATCAAGCGGAGTTTATTATTATACTTTTTCGGCAGGTGATTTTGTTGAAACAAAAAGGATGGTGTTAATAAAATGAAAACGAAAATATTAATATTAATTATTTATTGTTTGCTTTATGTTGAATGTAAAGCTCAGTGGGTACCAACTGGGCCTCCCGGAGGGCCAGTTACAGCAATAGGAGCTTTAGGGTCAACTATTTTTGCAGGTACAAGCTTTGGAGGAATTTTTGTTTCAACTAATAATGGCCAAAGCTGGATCCAAACATCAATATACTATCCATATGTATCTGCTATTTTAGTACATGGAACAATTATTTTTGCCGGAACAAGTTATGGAATATTTCAATCAACAGATAATGGTCAGAATTGGACATTAGAAAATCCGATAAATGTTAACACGTTCACTTCTATAGGGTCAAACATTTTTGCGGGAACAAGCACCGGCGTATACAGGTCAACCGATGAGGGTCAAACCTGGGTTCAAACATCATTAGATAAGAACATAATCAGTTTGGGGTCAAACAACAGCACTGTTTTTGCGGGTAGTGTTAACGGATGGATATATTTTTCTTCTGATAATGGACAAAATTGGAACACCGCTAGATCGGGGTCTAAGAATGTCTACACAATTGCAGTTAAAGGCACAAATATTTTTGCCGGCTTAGGTGGAGGAAGTCCGGGTTCAGGTGTTTATGTTTCAACAAACAATGGTTTTAACTGGACCCAAAGTTCTTTGGGTAACATTAGTATAAGTTCAATTGCAATAAGCGGAGAGAATATTTTTGCAGCTGCAGGCCTTTATTTATATCTTTCGACCAATAATGGCCAAACCTGGTCAAAGATAGCTACAAATGAAAATTCTTTTAATGTTCTGTTGATTAATAACGGGAATTTCTTTTCCGGAAGTAACGGGTTGTTTAAGTCCAGTGATAATGGTCAAACATGGATTCAAACTTCACTGAGTTCATTGGGAGTTCTTTCAATTGCAGCTAACTCTTCAACTATTTACTGCGGCGGCTATAGAGGGCTCTTTTCATCATCAAACAATGGGGTGAATTGGACACAAAAACTTAGTGGCGCTCAAGTTTTTACAAGTTTAACAGCTATAGATGATAGGGTTTTAGCCGGAACAATACAAGATCTGCTATATTACTCAACTGATAATGGTTTAAATTGGAGTTTAAAAAGTATAAGTTATTCTATCTCACAGATTGCATCTGTTGGTATAAACTCCCAATATTTGTTTGCAGGTACCGGGATTGGTAATAATGAAGGTTTATACATTTCATCTAATAGCGGAACAAGCTGGACTCAGGCGTTTTTCAGCAGCGGTTGTTTTGCAATTTTAATGAATGGTTCTGATATTTATTGCGGTACGAGATGGGCTGCAGTATTTCATTCGACCAATAACGGAACTAATTGGGCAATGGTATCCCAGATCAGCAATGTTTATTTAATCTATTCTCTGGCCATGATTGGATCTGATATTTTTGCAGGAGCATGGAATAGCAACACAATACCAGGTGGAGTATATAAGTCAACTGATAATGCTCATACATGGATACAAACTTCTTTTAATATTTCCAATGTTTATTCACTTGCAGCAAGCGGTTCTAATCTAGTTGCCGGAACTGATTCAGGAGTATATATTTCAACCAATGAAGGAATAAGCTGGACCAGCCGAAATGAAGGAATGCCAAGATTTATCATAAGATCAACTTTTATAAAAGATAGTTACGTTTATGCCGGTACGTGGGGAAGCTCCATCTGGCGAAGGCCACTTTCGGAATTGGTTGGCATTAATAATGCCGGGAACAACATTCCTGATAAATTTTATTTATATCAAAACTATCCAA
>DASXTZ010000115.1:0-1586 GCA_036505135.1 Ignavibacteria bacterium | reverse complement strand
TTTCCGCTAACATGAAGAATCAGGTTGCCAATGCTGTTTGAAGAGCTGTTTGGCTTTTGCCATACCTCATCTTCAGTCAGCTCTTTAAGGCATCTTTCTACCCTAGGAACATTTTCCTCAAGGTAACGGATGGATTGAGTTATAAATTCTTTTGTAATACTCATATTGTTTACTCTTCGTTAGATAAAGTGATTAGATAAATTGTGTTATTCTTCCTTAATATGGAAAAGGGTATGAAGGTAGAGATAATTTACTCAGCAGTCGACTTAAATGAATCAATAATGGTCTTAATTTGCGTTTCCATGTCGCTATTTATGTTAATAGATGTAGTTATGAATCTGACCAGATAAACATAATTATTCGGTGCATCGGGCAGCTTTGTTCTGAAAAAGTAAATATTTTCATAGAAGTTATTATCTTTATACACACCTGCTTTCATATCGTAAGTTCCAAAGTCCTTTTCTATATAATCACCGCTTCGCTGGGGGATGTTAAGGCTGATGTCCTTTTCCATATTATAAATAAAATCATCAAGATTCTTAACCGATGTCAGCTTGAACGCCAGCACCATGCATGTGATTTTTTTATCCTTTCTTTCGAAGGAATATGAAATCCCATCCTTATCCACTGTTTCCTTCATATCTTTCTTATCCCAGTCCGAGGGTATCGACATAGTAAATTTGAACGTGTAATCGTTTATTTTATCATCTGAAAATACGTCTTTGCTGATGATTAAACCTAGGGCATAAAAAAACAATAATAAAATTGCTGGTCTAAAGCTTTTTGTCATGTGTAAATTTTGTTTTTAAAAACTTAATAACTTAAGGAAGTTTTTGTTTGAATTTTTGATATTCTTCAGCATACAAACCCTTGGTTGGGTCAGGTTTTGGAGTTAATTTTTTAAGTTCGTCATTTACAGCTTTTATTCTGTCATTAGGCAGAGGATGGGTTGAAAGAAGCCTATCAAGATCGCCGGGGGTTGTTCCCTTTTTCCTCTGCTCCTCTTTAATTTTATCAAAGAAGAATGTAATGGCTCCCGGATACCATCTTGTGCTCTGCAGGTATTGTATAGAATAATAATCGGCCTCTGCTTCATCATCACGTGAATTCTTTAAAAATGCAAGCCCTACAAACAGGTTGGCTGCAATTTCAGCCAGCAGGCTTGGATTACCTCCCAGAATGAAGCTAAGCAGCATGCTTACTCCATAATATGCAGTTAATCTTTGGGTAACATGCCTACGTTCTGCATGAGCAATTTCGTGGCCTACCACTCCCGCAAGTGTTGCCTCGTTATCTAAAAATCTCATTAAGCCTGTATAAACATAAACAAATCCGCCGGGGGTGCAGAATGCATTAACAATCGTATCATTTATTACCTGGAAATTGTAAGGATAGATTTTACGTTTTATAATTTTTGGAGAGTTTAGTATCTCTTTACCAATGCCGGTTACGTAATCCTTTACGTCCTGATGGCCTTCAAGCATGGGGAAATCTTTAGGATGGCTCTTTATCTCTTTATCGAATTCTTTTCCAAGCTCAACGTCATCTTTATCTGTAAAGATATTTGTCTCTTCACAGCTTAAAAA